>JBEDLY010000034.1:0-11355 GCA_041171365.1 Actinomycetota bacterium
CCAAGTGCCTCTAGAGGAGCCTTACCAACCCATTCCATGATGTCTATCTCGCCAGCTAAAGGCCAACCTTCGGTATCCATGGTGTCCCCAAGCATCCAAAATGCTGGCCAAAGGCCCGCTCCTGCAGGAACCATAGCCTTGATAACCAGGCGTCCATACTGGAAGTGCAGCTTGTTCTTAGTAACCAGTCGAGCACTGGTCCACTGAACAGGACCGTAATAAGCCTCTCCTGCTGATCCATCGGTAATCTTGTGAGCCTCAATCTCTAAGTGACCGTCCTCGTTCACAAAAGCGTTCTCTGCTGTGTAAACCTGAAGTTCATTATTACCCCAACCAGGAATACCGTGAGAAGTTCCATCACCTAAATCTCTACCCCAGATTTCTGGGTTAGGAGCTGATCCCTTGCCGCTTGAGAACTCTTCGGACCAAATCAATCTGTCTTCTAGCATGGTTTCTTCCTGTGGAAAATAAGGTGGATTCCCAGTTTAACTCAACCCATTTGTTACCAGAACTCCCCTAGGCTAGAAACAGGTCCAGTTGGTTTAGCTTCTCGAAGTAGAAGTGTCAGAAACGCTAAGTAGAAGACATTAACTAGACAAAGAGACAAAGGAATAACATGAAGATTTCAAAGATCGCCATCGCGGTTCTATTTACTGCTGGCTTCCTAACAACATCAGCGTCAGCAAGCATGGCAACATCTTGTGCTGAGGGGTATGTAGCTGTTGAAGGTGTATTTCCTGACCCAATGTACACGTGCGAGCCAATTGAAGCAGTTGAAGCAGTTGAGGGTGAAGTAGAAGTAAAGCCAATTGACTCATGCTGGACAACAGAAGATGGTTCAGATGTTTGTGCAAGGGGAGTTCCAGTCCCGATGACTGTAACCAGCGAAGAAGAAACACCTGTTGGGGTTTCTGAAGAAAATCTTGTTGGTGGCGGCGATTGCACAGTCAGCGTTGATGCAGACGGAAACGAGCTCAACGCTTGCTACGACGCAGTTCCTTACGAAGCTACTGGAGAAGAAGGCGAAGTAATGCCTCTTGAAGAAGGAACCGTAGACGAAACTCTGATGTTCCAGAGTGGAATTGCTAAGTCTGGTGCAATGCCTAGCGATCAGACTGCTTCAAACACTCTCGCTGCATTTGGTGTTCTTGTTGGTGCACTGGGTGCATTTGGAATTGCTATTAGCCGTGAAAGAGCAGCTAAGTAAGAGTTCTTATTAGAAGTGGCCTCGACCGAAATTGGTCGAGGCCACTTCTTTATTAAGTTTTTTATTTTTCAAACTGCCAGTGTCATTGTGTGACTCTTTAGTTACTGATTCATGCTTTCTACTTCTGCATCCACTGCATCCTTCAGTGCTTGCATGTCTTCATCAGATACTGGACCGTACTCGAGGCTTCTTGTGTTCTTAACGTCTTCTGGAATTGCCTTGACCAAGAGGCCATCGGCAACTTCAAAGATAGTGTCCGCTAGTTTTGATCCAGTCTCACTGTATGAGCTCTGCGTCCAAACGAATGTGCCGTCTGCGTTTTTCTTGACGTAGTGCTCGTAGTCACCTGTGTTGTCGTGGTTGGCTTCTTCCATCATTGATATCAAGTAGCCCGGGTTACACGCGGTTGTCTCTAGCTCATAAAGAACTTGAGCCTCACCTTTGTTATCAATGTATATAGCGCTGTAGTCCAAGTAGGCATCTTTTTTAGCGAGAGCAATGATGCGAGAAGGTACATCGTTAATGAATCTTTCGACAAGACCTTCTTCCTGTCCCTTTGCACATGAGTCATCAGCGAGCTTATAAAACTCTGCTTCAATCTCTGCTTGGGTTTGAGTAACAGTCGGGGTAGGAGTGGGAGTGGGTGTAGCTGTTGGTTCTGGCTCTGCTGTAGCACAGCCTGCCAATGACAATAACAATCCAGCGATAGCTAAAACTTTTATTGTGTTCTTTGTTCTCATGTGGGTCCCCGTTCTGTTATCTAAAGATTACTTGAAGTAATTGGTTGCTTAGTGGCTATTTCTTTTATAAGGGACATAAAAAACCAAAACTGCGCTGACTAGCAAAATGGATAATGAGATCTGGAATAGCATCTGAGTTAGTTGAAATGTGAACAGAGTCAACGCTGCTTGAACTCCAAATGCGACGTAGCCGATTACCTTTGGGACTTTATTTAGTGCAACCAGTATTGACAACACGATAACTGTCAACACAACAAGGAGCATTGCAAGTAGTAAATATCCAACGAAGGTAGCTAAAGATTCCATGTCTTGAGTCTATGTCTGGAATACACAAAAGCCTTTTCAAGCTTTTGGTTAAAGAAAAAGCCCGGTCATTTCTGACCGGGCTTTCCACTTGCGTGGAGACTAGGGCAGGTGCTCTACCAACTGAGCTAAGTCCCCGTTCGGAAGGCCACTCTGGTGAGAGAGTACTTCCTGGTGGGCCTAGGAGGACTTGAACCTCCGACCTCTTCATTATCAGTGAAGCGCTCTAACCACCTGAGCTATAGGCCCATAGAACGAAGTTAACCTTATCCGATTTGAGTCGTTGACTCAAACTGAGATTTAGTTATTTGTGAAACCCACTGAAACTCCGCCTGTAATACGGGCTACGATGTTGAAAATCGCCGCCCAAACTCCAGCCAGAAGAGTTCCCACAAAGATGATAAACAAGGCCATGCTGAGGGCAATTGCCAGAACTGGAGGCAAAGTTACGTCCAATCCGACGAAGTCCTTCAGCAGTGCTGTGGCACCCAAGGCGCTTAGAACGGCGTAAACCAGGGCAACTGCGATGACCAAGCCAATGCCAATTGCGATGTTAATGACGAATCCAAAGCGGACCGCAGACCAGAAACTGATCTTGACGAGCTTTAGGTTTACCGGCTTGACAGTGGATTCACTGCGTCGGACACTGCGTGAAAAGATACTCAACTTACTCTCCGCTCTCTTCTTCGACAACTACAACACTAGAGGTGTCTGTGTCAGAACTGTCTAGATTTCTTTCGCTGTTCTTTGCTAATCCTAGGACTGAATCCTCGTCATCGAAACGGGCAAATACAACACCCATGGTGTCTCGGCCACGAGCAGGTACTTCACTCACGGCAGATCTGACCACTTTACCGCTGGAAAGGACGATTAGAACTTCATCGTCTTCTTCAACAATCAATGCTCCGACGATGTCTCCGCGGCGATCTTCTAGCTTGGCTACCTTGATACCGATACCACCTCTGTTTTGTAGACGGTACTGGTCCACAGATGTTCTCTTAGCGAATCCACCTTCGGTGACCACGAATACGTAGCCTCTGTCGGTGATGACATCTGCAGATAGTAGGTGATCGCCCTCGCGGAAGTGCATACCAATGTTTCCGCTGGTATCTCTTCCCATAGGTCGTAGTGATTCATCGCTAGCTGAGAATCTGATTGACATTCCCTTACTTGAAACAAGTAGCAGGTCGTCGCTCTGGTTAACCAACATTGCTGAAACAACTTCATCGTCTTCACGAAGTTTGATTGCAATCAAACCACCTGAACGAGCGGTGTCATATGCCTCTAGAGCTGTCTTCTTAACAAGACCAGATTTAGTTGCAATAACTAAGAACTCTGCTTGCTGGTAATCGCGAATGTCTAGAACCTGAGCGATCTTCTCATCAGGTTGCAAAGCTAATAGGTTAGCTGCGTGCTGACCCTTGGCATCTCTTCCTGCTTCTTGAACTTCATAAGCCTTGGTGCGATAGACGCGACCCTTGTTTGTGAAGAAGAGTAGGTAGTGATGAGTAGTAGTGACGAAGAAGTGTTCAACAACATCGTCAGCTCTCAGGCTTGCACCCTTAACACCCTTACCGCCACGATGCTGTGAACGGTAGTTATCACTCTTTGTTCTCTTGATGTAGCCACCGCGAGTAATAGTGATAACCATTTCCTCTTCAGGAATTAGATCAAGATCGGTAACACCATCTTCACCTGGGAGAATTTGAGTTCTTCTGTCATCGCCGTGACGCTTAACAACTTCTTCGAGTTCTTCGCTAACGATGGTTCTCTGACGCTCTGGGTCAGCAATGATTGCCTTGTATTCAACAATCAGTGCTTCTAGTTCAGCAGCTTCATCGATGATCTTCTGTCTTTCAAGAGCAGCAAGCTGACGCAACTGCATGTTCAAGATTGCTCTTGCCTGCAATTCATCAATTGAAAGAAGTTTGATCAGGCCATCACGAGCATCTTCAGCTGTAGCGCTAGCTCTAATCAGTTTGATTACTTCATCAAGAGCATCTAGGGCCTTTAGATAACCGCGAAGAATGTGTGCACGCTCTTCTGCTTTTCTAAGACGGAAAGTAGTTCTTCTAACGATTACTTCAATCTGGTGAGCAATCCAATACGTAATGAAACCATCAAGGCTCAAAGTTCTTGGAACTCCATCAACAAGGGCCAACATGTTCGCACTGAAGTTTTCTTGCAGAGGTGTGAACTTGTAGAGGTTGTTTAGAACAACTTGAGCAACTGCATCTTTTTTCAGAACAATTACAAGACGCTGACCAGTTCTACCTGAAGTTTCATCTCGAATATCTGCAATGCCGGTTAGTCTCTGTTCCTTGACTAGTTCCGCAATCTTAAGTGCAAGGTTGTCTGGGTTAACTTGGTATGGAAGTTCTGTAACAACTAGACAGGTTCTTCCCTGAAGTTCTTCAACATTTACGATTGCTCGCATTGTGATTGAACCACGACCAGTTCTGTATGCATCCTTGATTCCTTGAGATCCAAGAATGGTTGCAGCTGTTGGAAAGTCTGGACCCTTGATGCGTTGCATCAAAGCGTTTAGAAGTTCTTCTTGAGAAGCACCAGGGTTAGCTAATGCCCACTGAGCACCCTCAGCAACTTCACGAAGGTTGTGTGGCGGAATGTTGGTTGCCATAGCAACCGCGATACCAATCGAACCATTAATCAGAAGGTTTGGAATACGGCTAGGAAGAACTGTTGGTTCTTGAGTTCTACCGTCGTAGTTGTCTTGGAAGTCGACAGTCTCTTCATCAATGTCTCTAACCATCTCAAGAGCTAGAGGAGCCATGCGGCACTCTGTGTATCGAGGAGCAGCAGCCCCATCGTTACCAGGGGATCCGAAGTTACCCTGCCCGTTAACTAGCGGATAGCGAAGGTTCCATTCCTGAACTAGACGCACTAAAGTGTCATAGATCGCGCTGTCACCGTGAGGGTGGTACTGACCCATTACATCTCCAACAACACGTGAGCACTTGGAGAACTGCTTGTCTGGGCGGTAGCCACCGTCATACATCGCGTAGATCACGCGACGGTGAACTGGCTTTAGACCGTCTCTAACATCTGGAAGAGCGCGGCCTACGATAACGCTCATTGCATAGTCAAGATATGACCTTTGCATTTCAACGTTTAGGTCAATTTGTTCGACTCTGTCGACGGTTGGTTCAATATTTTCAGTCATAATTTTTATCCCGCTCTAGATATCTAGGAAACGAACATCCTTTGCATTTTGTTGGATGAATGTTCTACGTAGCTCAACGTCATCTCCCATGAGTGTTGAGAATATTTCGTCTGCTCTAACTGCGTCGTCCAGTGTTACCTGAAGAAGAGTTCTCCTCGCAGGATCCATGGTGGTTGCCCATAGCTCGTCGTAGTCCATCTCACCTAGACCCTTGTATCTTTGGATTGAGTTTTCTTTGGGAATGCGCTTGCCTGATGATTGACCGCTTGCAAGTTTCTCGTCGCGCTCTGCATCTGAATAAACATATTCATGTTCAGCGTTAGACCACTTGATTCGATACAAAGGCGGCTGAGCTAAGTAAACATATCCATGCTCAATTAGAGGCCTCATGAATCTGTAAAGAAGAGTAAGAAGAAGAGTTCTAATGTGCTGACCATCAACATCCGCATCGGCCATAAGAACGCACTTGTGATATCTGATCTTGGAGACATCAAACTCTTCACCAATTCCAGTTCCGAATGCAGTGATCAGTGCTTGAACTTCGCTGTTGCCAAGAGCTCTATCTAGTCTTGCTTTTTCAACGTTCAAAACTTTTCCACGTAGTGGCAAGATCGCTTGAGTTTCTGGATCTCTACCGCGCATCGCAGAACCACCCGCAGAGTCACCCTCAACAATATAGATTTCGCTCAGGCGTGGATCTCTTGAAGAACAGTCGCGAAGCTTTCCAGGCATACCTGTTGATTCAAGAAGACCTTTACGACGAGTTGCCTCACGGGCCTTACGAGCTGCTAGTCGAGCACTTGCTGCTTGAATTGCTTTGCGGCAAATTTCTTTTGCCATGGTTGGGTTTCGATCAAACCAGTCAGCCAATTTATCGTTAGCAATCTTTTGAACGAATGCTTTCACTTCGGTGTTACCCAGTTTGGTTTTTGTTTGACCTTCGAACTGAGGTTCAACAAGCTTCACTGAGATAACCGCAGTTAAACCTTCGCGGACATCATCACCGGTTAGGTTTTCATCTTTTTCTTTTAGCAAAGACTTTTCGCGAGCGTACTTGTTCAGAAGAGAAGTTAGAGCAGTTCTAAAACCTTCTTCGTGTGTTCCACCCTCGTGAGTGTTAATTGTGTTGGCGTAAGTGTGGACGCTTTCGTTGTATCCGTTTGTCCACTGCATCGCTACTTCGACAGACATTGACTTTTCAGCGTTCTCTGATTCGAAAGCAATGATCTCGTCGTGAACTAGATCAACTTTTTTTGCTGAGTTCAAATACTGAACGTAATCTTTCAAACCGTTCTCATACATGAACTTGTCGCTACGTTCATTTCTTTCATCGTGCAGGGAAATGCTTAGACCCTTGTTGAGGAATGCCATCTGCTGGAATCTTGAACGAAGAGTTTCGTAATCGAATTCAACTGTTTCGAAAATCTCAGGGCTAGGTAGGAACTCAATAACTGTTCCTGTGAAGTCTGCTGCTTTACCCTTAGCCAAAGGAGCTGTTGGAACACCAGCAAGGTAGCTCTGGGTCCACATGAAACCATCTCTGGCAACAATTACGTTTAGTTGTGTTGAAAGAGCGTTAACTACTGAAGCTCCAACACCGTGCAAACCACCTGAAACGGCGTAGCCACCGCCACCAAACTTTCCACCAGCGTGCAAAACGGTTAGAACAACCTCAACAGCTGGCTTCTTTTCAACTGGGTGCATATCGACCGGGATGCCTCGGCCGTCATCAGCAACCTTGATCCAGCCGCCTTTAGTTATGACTACGTCAATGTTCTTACAGTGGCCAGCTAGAGCCTCGTCAACAGCGTTATCAACGATTTCATAGACAAGGTGGTGTAGCCCTCTAGGGCCAGTAGATCCGATGTACATACCGGGGCGTTTACGCACCGCCTCTAGACCTTCTAAAACTTGGATATTCGAGGCGTCATAGCCTTTTTGCGAATCGGTCATACGGGGTACAGCTCCTATTTCATCGAGTCAGGCCCTCACGACTGCGTCTTCAGTAAGACGACTTAAATCCGGGGTAACTAACCCTCTAATTCTACCCTTTTGTAGCCCTGAAACAGGGCTGAAAACGGCCCTTTGTGGGCTCATTTTTACCTGTGGATAACTCTCTAGGAGTCGTATATTTACTAGGAAGTTAGGGGTAGCGCTTACTTAACCGAAAGTGTCCCTCGGACCCCTACCCTGAACGGTCCTGAAACCCCTCTTGAAACTAGGTGCCTGAGGGCCAATAAAGCGGATTTCTTTGACTTCTAGATCAGGGAGCCTCTCCGAGATTTTGGCAAGAATATCTGGCCCCATGAGCCTTAGCTGGGTCGCCCAGGCTGTGCTCTTACATCTGACGGTCAATATTCCCTTAGAAAGGTCCTCTGGGAAGCTGCTCTCGGCAACCCTGTCACCTACGAGTTCTTTCCAGTTGGAGAATAATTCGCCTTCTGCCACCTTGGTTTGCCAACCAAAGCTTTGAATTAGGTCATCCATGGTGCTGGCTATTGATTTAGGAGCCCTGCCCAAGTCAAAAGGTTTTGAACCTTTACGTAGGTTCTTCTCACGCTTTTTAGTGTCTCTGTCTTTTCGACCTGTGATTGCAGCTCTCATTCGGTAATAGAACTCGACTGCAACATCTGGCTTATTCTCTTCAGTCATTAGACACCTCTAGAGAACCTGCTCTCACGTTAATACGATTGGCGTTCAGTTCGCTAGGAACATCTTCGGCAACGGCTGCAGTGATTATCACCTGTTCATTATGCGATACAAGAGCAGCAAGTCGAGATCTTCTTGTTGAATCAAGCTCAGCGAAAACATCGTCAAGAATCAGAACAGGATCTCCAGCTCTAGCGTCTTTGCGAATCAAATCAGCGCTAGCCAGTTTAAGAGCGAGCGCGTATGACCACGATTCACCATGACTTATGTAGCCCTTGGCAGGAAGAGTTCCAAGCAGAAGAAGTAGATCGTCCCTGTGAGGACCCACGAGGGTAATACCGCGTTCTAATTCTTTATTTCTTACTTCAGCTAGTCGCTGTTGAAAAAGTTTTTCTATTTCTTCTCTATCGCCTGTGGTTAGAAAAGCATCAGGACTATCTGAGTCAACATCGTTGCTGGACAAAGAACTCTTTATCTTTATCGATGGATCATTTTTCTCATCAGCGATTGCAGCATATGCTTCTTGCAAAAATGGGATCAACCTGGAAGTGATGTCGAACCGGGCAGAAACAATCTCACTACCTATTCGAACCAATGACTGGTCCCAGGATTCTAGAGTGCTTAGACCAGATGCACTCGCGGTTAGGTTTCGTGCACTTTTTAAAAGTGAATTTCTTTGCTTCAGAACTCTTTCGTAGTCGGTGTAAACACCAGCCATTCTTGGAGTTAGTTGAACAATTAGTTCATCTATAAAAGCCCTTCTGTTTAAAGGATCTCTTTTTACGATGTCTAAATCTTCTGGCGAGAAAATGACTGCATTTACATATCCGAGAACGTCTCGAACTCTAGCTGCATCGCTTTTATTGATGCGAGCGCGATTAGCACCTTCAGTGTTTAATTCAAGCTCGAGTAGATTTTCTCTGTCTTCGAATCTCGCAAGCAATCTGATGATTGCCTTTGACTCACCTTGTTTGATTAGTGGAAGATAACCACTAACACGATGTGATACTAAAGTTGCTGCATAAAAAATAGCTTCAGCAAGATTTGTTTTGCCTTGACCGTTTTTACCGACAAGTAAATTAATTCCAGTTGCGAGAGGCAACTCAACTGTTGAATAGTTGCGAAAGTTAGAAAGAGTCAGATGCTTGACGTGCATCTAAAATCTAATCTGCTTTTTTAACCGCGTGACCACCGAATTGATTACGCAGTGCTGCAACAGCTTTCATCGCTGGTGAGTCATCCTGGCGGCTTGTGAAGCGAGCAAATAGTGAAGCAGTAATTGCTGGCATTGGAACAGCGTTTGCAATTCCTTCTTCAACAGTCCAACGGCCTTCACCAGAGTCTTCAACGTAGCCCTTGATCTTTGCCAGGCTTGGGTCTTCTTCAAGAGCTAGAACTAGAAGGTCTAGTAGCCATGAGCGGACTACTGTTCCACGCTGCCATGCAGCGAATGTTCCGTGAACATCCTTGATGATGTCCTTCTTTTCTAGAAGTTCATATCCTTCTGCGAAGGCCTGCATCATTGCGTACTCGATACCGTTGTGGACCATCTTTGCGTAGTGTCCAGCACCAACGTCACCGACGTGTACGAAACCTTCGGCTCTTTCACCTTCTGGACGAAGAGCATCAAAGATTGGCATAGCCTGAGCTACCAACTTCTCGTCTCCACCAACCATGAGACCGTATCCGTTTTGTAGACCCCAGACTCCACCAGAAACTCCACAGTCAAGATATCCAATTCCTGATTCGGCAACCTGAGCTGCGTGACGGATGTCTTCGCTAAAGCGTGAGTTTCCACCTTCAATAATTAGATCTCCTGCACCCATGTGCTTTTGAAGTTCATTGATTACATCGTCAGTAGCTTTACCGTGAGGAACCATAACCCAAACAATCTTTGGAGATGGTAGAGCTGCTACTAATTCCTCAATGCTTCCAACATCTGCAACATTGCGGTCACGTGCGTAACCAGTTACTTCAATTCCTTTATTGCGAAGACGGGTACGCATGTTGCCACCCATTTTTCCTAGGCCAATTAGTCCAATGTGCATTTGTTGCCTTTCGATGTTGATTATTTTGTTAGCGCTTTAGCATGTTCGGGTTTAGAAGGTACCGATATGTGTCAGGCGAAGCTGCATCTTTGGAGGTTTGGCTTGACATGATGATTGGTCCAGGACGAGACGGATCTCTCTGGTTTTTTGTGAATTCAATTTTCACAAACTCGCTTGTGATCTGAGATAGACCATCGTGGAACAACCATGGCTTAAATCTCAAGCTGGTTGGGTTTCCATTAAGTGTTGCTGCAACAGTTTCAGAAGCATTGTTTTCTGAACTTGTTGAATCAAGATTGACAGAGCCTTCTTCGAATGCGTAACGAATTGTGTCTTCAGATTCGTTAACAACTAGTTCAACTCGACGAGTCGCGTCAATAAGGTCTTGCTTGTTTATGATCACTGACTCTTCCAAGTTGGTTGGGAAGTACTGATCAATATCTGGATAGTTTTCAATGTTTAGAACAACAGTTGTGACAACTCTGTTCTTAGCTTGGAAAGCAACCATGCCACCATCAGGTGCGATAGAGATACTTACTTCACCCAAGTTAGAGAAAGTTTTTTCAATGTCCTGCATTGTCTTTGTTAGAACAACTGCAGATGTTTCATCAGCTACATCTTTACCAAGCCACTGAACCTGGCAACGTGCAATTCTGTTTGGATCTGCAGCGGTGAAAGTAACTGATGTTTGTGTAGCTCTTAGTTGAATACCTTTTTGGAAAGGTCTTGTTGAGTCTTTTGCTGAAGCAACAGAAACTCTTCTAATTGCTGAAATAAAAGCGTCACCGTCAATAGTTCCATTGACTGCAGGAATTGGCGGAAGAGTTGGGTACTGCTCGATAGGAAGGGTAGCTAATTCAAACTTTGAAGTGCCACAGGTTAGAACTGCTTTAGTTCCATCGATTACGAAAGTTACTGGCTGGTTAGGTAGGCGACCAATGATCTCGTTGAGTAGGCGACCTGAAACTAGAGCGGTTCCGGACTCATCAACATTGGCGACAACGTCGGTCTGAGCTGATACGTCATGATCAAAAACAGATATTTGTAGAGAATTTGCATCAGCAACCAATCTCATACCTGAGAGTACTTGGGATGTTGGCTTTGACTGAAGCATACGAGCTGCGAAAGCTACTGCTTCTGCTAACACATCTCTGTTGACCTGGAACTTCACAGTTCACCTTTCGTGGGGATTACGGGTTAATCTTGGCATAAAACTAGGGAAGC
>JBEDLY010000035.1:0-9445 GCA_041171365.1 Actinomycetota bacterium
TAGACCCGTTCCAAATATTCCACCGTGAGCTAAACCAAACATTGATTGCACTAATTGATATGAACCACCGATTGCTTCATAGTTAGCTTCACTAAGCGGATCAAGCCAAGCTGCAATTCGATTTCCAACATAAGACATCAGTCGAGATGCAATCAATGCTCCCGCTACGAACATAACTAAACCAACGAGAACGTAGAAGGTCCTTCCGGTTGCAACGTAAAGCAATACAAGGAACAAACCGAAATACAAAAGAGATGTTCCTAGATCTCTTTGCAGAACTAAAACTCCAAGACTCGCTAGCCAGATAAAAACAATCGGACCAAGTTCTCTCGCCGGTGGAATTCTGACACCAAGAACTTTTCTTCCAACAACAGCTAATGCTTCACGTCTTGAAGTGAGATAGCCAGCAAAGAAAACAATGAAAGCAATCTTTGCTAACTCACCTGGTTGAAAACTTATAGGCCCGAGTCGAACAGAAAGGTAAGCACCGCTGGTGCTTACACCAATCACAGGCATCAAAGGAAGAATTAGGAGAACAACACCTAAAGCCATTGCTGAGTAGATATATTTTCTGAAAGACAAATGTGATTTCACTAACCATAGAACGGTTGCTGCAATCAACATTTCCAACAGATGCGTCTTCAGCATTTACTGACTTAGATAGATCAAGTCGATAAATCATCGCGATACCAAGTGAGTTCAGAATGAAACCAATTGGCAAAAGTATCGGGTCTGCATCGCTGGCCCTGAATCTCAGAATGAGATGGAAGACAGTTGCCGCAACAACAGGAAGCGACCAAATGAACCAGGCATCTTCTCTAAGGATTTGAATGGTTGCTAACTGAACCTGAGATAGTTCGAAAGCAAAAAGCCCAAAACCAAAGAGCAACATCAATAGCTCGAGGTTCCTCTTCTTAGGCATCACCTTTAGACGACTAATTCCTTTAGCCATCTTTAGAGCTTTCAAGTATTTGTTCTAGCTTGCTCTCAGCATCAGCCAAGCTGTCAGCTGAGATGCTCTTCTCAATAAGTTCCTGTTGGAACTCAGGTAGGTCAGATACCTTCAGGTCAGACTCTTTATATAGGGAAGAGAAACCAATTCCACCAAAGCTTTCTTTGATGCCCTGGAAGATAGCAACGTTGCCGTTTTCAACACCTAGGTAGTAGCGGGTCTGAATGTATGAGTAGATTCCCCATAGTGAGCCGCCTGTGCTGATGGCCAAGGCGACCATTAGAGCTAGGCCCCTCTTCTTCCAGGATCGCACCTTGCCATCAAACTCACCGATGGCCTTTTCAAGAGCAGGGTCGTTGACGGAATAGAAGGTCTCTTTTCGACCAACATCTCTAAATGCCTCAAACCAAGCCTTAGGGCTGAACATTTCAAGGATTCTTCCAGCACTGTTCTGCTTGATTACAACCTCATTGGCAGCTGATCCCAGCCAAGTTGTTGGCTGCTGGTAATCGCCTAATTCGGCTTCATCATGAACTTCAAGAAGTAATACTGTGACGTTATCTGGAGCCCCATACTCTTTTGTTTCATCAATAAGAAGCTCAACAGCCTCATTAAGATTAGGAATCTTCATGTTCTCTTCAATTAGGTAAGAAGGTACAAATCCACACAGACCATCTGAGCAAAGAAGTAATCTGTCGCCAGGTCTCACTTCAAGTTGATGAATATCAAACTCAGGTTCTTCAGATGTGTCACCAAGAACTCGGAGAATTACATTTCTTCTCGGGTGAATCAGAGCTTCTTCTTCAGTGATTCTTCCTGTGTCAATTAGTTGCTGAACAAAAGTGTGATCTTTTGTAATTTGAACCATCTCACCATCACGCAACAGATAGACGCGTGAATCTCCAATGTGTGCAATGTTTGCGATGTTATCTGTGAAGATAACTGCATCCATGGTTGTGCCCATGCCAGCTAGATAACCGAACTTGCTTACTGTTTCAGAAAGGTTCTTGTTTGCTTCGCGCATTGAATCAAGCAAAGAACTAATGGCTTGATCACTATCTGCATAAACATCATCAACCTTTGCTACATGCTGAGTCGCAAGAGCTGAAGCGATGTCTCCACCAGCGTGACCACCCATACCATCGGCAACAACGTAAAGATTTACACCTGCGTAACCACTGTCTTGGTTGCTAGCTCGAACCTTACCTTTGTCACTTCTAGAGGCACTCACAATCCTGATGGCCATGATTAACCTCTGAGCTCAAAGATTGTTTTACCGATACGGATTTGCATCTCTTGCTTGATAGAAACTGGAGCGCCAATTCTTGCTCCATCAACGTAAGTTCCATTCGTTGAATTTAGATCTTGCAGAATCCAACCATCATCAGTTTTCTGAAGTCTTGCGTGTTGGGAAGATGCGTAGTCATCTTCAATAACAAATTCATTGTTTGGTGCTCTACCAATACGAATCTCTTTACGATCGAGAACAAGCTCTAGTCCTTGCAGTGGCCCATCGATAACTACAAGAGTTAGCGGAGCTTCACTGATAGCAGAGACGATTGTTGCTGAACCTGGAGCAGTAGAGAAGTTACCTACGCTGGTTAGACCTGTGGTTGGCGAGGAAACAGATGTTGGCAAATTCTTTTCAACAACTTTAGAAAGAACTCGCTCACTAAATAAATCAGCTCTGATGATTGAAATAATGCTCAGCACAAACAACCAGAGAATAATTAGAAAACCTGCTCGAACAATAAAGAGGGCTAATTCACTCATGCAAGATCACCTTGATTCTTCGCTATGACTCGAAATACAAATTCTGTTCTTCCAGCTTTGATTACGGTGTCTGCACTGATTTCTTGTAATTTGACATCTCTACCGGCAACGCTGGTTCCATTAGTTGAACCCAGATCTTCAACCGTGGCGCTTGTTCCATCCCAGTTGATAGCGAAGTGTGTTCTTGAAAGACCTGAGTCATTGACTTGAATGTCAGCAACGCCATCTCTACCAACTGTTGTTTTTGCTTTAGCTAATAGGTATCTCTTGCCTGAAATGTCTAGTGCTGGAACCCAAGATACGTTAGCCACCTGAGCTGCCTTGCTGCCGCTAGCAGCAACCTGGATTTGTCCAACAGCCAGAGATGATGAAGCAGTTAGGGAAATGTTCAGAGCATCAGTTAGTTGGTAGCGCTGCTTCTTTACGTGAGAGCTAACCTGTTTTGTGATTTCTGGGATCAAGTGATCACTAAGAGAGTTCAAGCGCAAAAGGTCTTGTTGAGAAAGTGAGACCCTGAATTCGTTAGGAGCGAGGATGCGGTCCTTGCCGATTACGGCAGCGCTGACATCCATCTTGGCCTTGATGGCAGCACTGATTTCAACCGGCTGCAACTGTGATTTGAAAGCTTTAGAGAAAGCTCCATTTACCAATGATTCAAGGCGACGTTCAAAGTTCTCTATAAAGCCCAAAACTTTTCCTTACTCGCTGTATGACAAGTTTAAGGTCACAGCCCTAATAAAGGGCTAAAGGCTTGAATATCCGGCTTTCTGGTAGAAACCTGCCAATTAGGTGCAGTGAACCTGATTTTCAGTAAGCGGGCACTATTTGTTCTCTAAGTTGTAAATGTCAGACCCAACGAAAGAAGATGACATGACAATTAGAAACAAAGCAGCACTAATTGGTGCTTCAGTAATCACCGCATCAGCACTGCTAATCGCATCTCCAGCTCTTGCTCACAAGAACCCATCTAAGGGCTCAGTGAAGGCAACCGCTTCTTCAGCAGTCGCATCCCCGACAGCTTCTCCTATTGGGTCCCCAACCGCCTCTCCTAAGGCACCAAAGCTTGGTGACAAGCACGGACACGGCAAGGGTCACCAAGGTAAGGGTCACAAGCACGGTCCTAAGAAGGGTCCTAAGTTTGTAACTCAGACCGTAACCGTGGATGTTCCAGAAACTGGAACATACCAGCTTCTAGTTACTCCAGTGAAGCCAGCGAAGGCTGCACCAGCTCCTTCAGCAAGCCCAGCACCAACAGCTTCTCCTGCACCTACTGCTAGCCCAGCTCCATCAGCGCTTCCAGTACGTCCAGGACACAGCTTCACAGTGCCAGTAACAGGCACTGGTTCACAGACAATCACATTGAAGTTGCCTCACGCAGGTGAGTACTCAGTTTCACTAGTGAGTGTTGTTTCATCACAAAGCATCACAGTTTCAAAATAGCTTCATTTCTCCTTTCTGATAAATAACTAAACCCCAGGTGTAAAAACCTGGGGTTTAGTTATTTAATTCTTGTAATTCTGTTAGCCAACTTGCTGGCGACGCTTACCTCTTGTGTGCTTTTCTGTGTGCACGAGGTTAGCTGGATCAGCATTGCAGTCATCGCAAAGCAGGATTAGGTCTCTGCATCCAAGGAATAAACAGTTGCGGAAGGTAGAAGTAGGAGCTACACACTTCTCACACTTACCAATAGTTTTGGCATCCGGTGTGAAGTCGATATTTAGGCGGTCATCAAATACATATAATGAGCCTTCCCAAAGAGACTTATCTCCCTGGCTCTCGCCATAGCGAACAATTCCACCATCAATTTGGTAAACCTCTTTGAAACCGTTGTCGATCATGATTGCGCTCAAGATTTCGCAGCGAACTCCACCTGTGCAGTAAGTGACTACAGGCTTGTCCTTTATGTGGTCATACTTGCCACTCTTGATTTCAGCTACAAAGTCGTGGGTGGTCTGAACATCAGGAACGATAGCGTTCTTGAATTTACCGATTTCAGCTTCAAAAGCATTTCTGCCATCAAAGAAGACGACTTCGTCGCCTCTTTCAGCTACTAGCTGGTCAACAGCAGCAGGCTTTAGGTGTTTTCCACCATTGATAACGCCTTTTTCAGTTACTTGGATAGCATCTGGGGCATCAAAGGCTACTAATTCATTGCGAACACGAACCTTTAGGCGAGGGAAGTCATTGCCATTTCCCATAGACCACTTGAAGTCAATCTTTCTGAAGCCTGTGTACTGCTTTGTGGCCTTTACGTACTTCTTTAGGGCTGACATGTCGCCACCAAGAGTTCCATTGATTCCATGCTTCGAAATCAAGATTCTTCCCTTTAAACCAAGGCTTTCGCATAGGTTCTGCTGCCATAGCTTAACGGCCTCCGGATCGGAGATCGGATTGAAGCCGTAGTAAAGAATGATTTTTTGTAATTCCACGCTTCTAAGTTTAGAGATATCTTGAGGCTCTCAACAGCCTTAGAATGACCACATGACTGACATTAGAGGAATAAACACCAACGGATTCGACCACAGTGTCCGCCCACAGGACGATCTTTTTCGACACACCAACGGTGATTGGCTAAAGAACGAGGAGATTCCAGCCGATCAGGCAGTTCACGGTTCTTTCTATAAGCTCCGCGATGACTCTGAAGCAGCGGTTAAAGCAATCCTTGAAGAGGCTCAAGCAAACTCAAAGCCTGGTGTTAGCCAACAGATTGGTGACATGTATGCATCATTCCTAGACGAAGCAAGAGCTAATGAACTCGGTGCTGCTCCAATCACTGAAGACCTAGCTCGTATTGCTAAATCAGACTTCGCTTCAATCACCCATCTAATGGGTGAACTGGAACGCGGTGTAGTTGGCGGAATTTTTGGCATGTATGTCGACAACGATCCAGGTAACCCAGAGCGTTACCTAGTCAACATGTATCAAGGTGGCTTGGGTCTACCTGACGAGTCTTACTACCACGATGAAAAGTACGCGACATATAGAGACGCTTACGTTCCATTCATAGCAACCATGCTTCAACACGCAGGATGGTCAGCAGCTGATGCAGACACAGCTGCACAAACAATCATGAACTTCGAAACAGAGCTTGCAAAGTTGCATTGGAATGTTGTTGAAACTCGCGACGCAGAAAAGACATACAACCTGATCACTTTCGAACATCTAAAGAAGATGACACCAACTTTTGATTGGGATGCCTACCTAAAAGGAATGCAACTGGATCCAAAGCTTCTTTTTGAAAGCGTTGTAATGACACCTTCATTCTTTGAAGGATTAGATTCTGTATACAACGAGTCAAACCTTGATGCAGTTAAGTTGTGGTTGCAATGGCAGGTTATTAACTCAACCGCTCCATACCTAAGCGACGACTTTGTAAATACTCGTTTTGATTTCTACGGCAAAACTTTAACCGGTCAGCCAGAGATGCGTGCACGCTGGAAGCGTGGAGTTCAACTTGTTGAAGGTGCACTTGGTGAAGCAGTTGGAGAAATCTATGTTGCTAAGCACTTCCCTCCACAGGCTAAAGAAAGAATGGATGAACTTGTTCATTGGCTAATTGAGGCTTACCGAGAGAGCATCACAAACCTCACTTGGATGACTGAAGAAACTAAGAAGAAGGCTTTGGTGAAGCTTTCTAAGTTCAATCCAAAGATTGGCTACCCAAGCAAGTGGAAAGACTATTCCGCTCTAGTCATTGACAGAAATGATTTAGTTGGAAACATCAACCGTGCATCTGCTTGGCAGTTGGCTAAAGAAGCAGCAAAGATCGGTGCTCCGCTAGATCGTGAAGAGTGGCACATGACCCCTCAGACGGTCAACGCTTACTACAACCCAGGTTTCAATGAAATCGTTTTTCCTGCCGCAATTCTTCAGGCACCATTCTTTAGCTTGGATGCAGATGATGCAATTAACTTCGGTGGAATCGGCGGAGTTATCGGTCACGAAATAGGCCATGGTTTTGACGATCAAGGTTCAAAGTATGACGGTGACGGAGCACTTGTTTCTTGGTGGACAGATGAAGACAGAGCTGCTTTCGAAGAACTAACTAAGCAACTGATTGAGCAGTATGACGCACTTACTCCTGAAGGTTTGAGTGAAGAATACAAAGTCAACGGTGCTCTAACTATTGGTGAGAACATCGGTGATCTTGGTGGAATCACAATTGCGTACAAGGCATACCTATTGAGCCTGAAGGGCGAAGAGCCTCCAGTAATTGATGGACTAACCGGTGCACAGAGATTCTTCATGTCATGGGGTCTTATCTGGAGAGGTAAGTCAAGAGAAGCTATTGCTATTCAGCGTCTAGCTACCGACCCACACTCACCAAGCGAGTTCCGTTGCAACCAGGTTGCTAGTAACTTCGACTCTTTCTACGAGGCATTCGATGTCACAGAGAACGATGAGATGTGGCTAGATCCTGACAAGCGCGTTTCAATCTGGTAAGCGGCAAAATAAGTGAGACTTTGGTTCCGCCTAGTATGGGCACATTTAAGTTGGCGTTGGCGTAGCAAGCTAGTGCCAGGCGATTCAAGCTCTAGAACATTTAGAGTTTGGCCTACTGATATCGATATCTTCCTACACATGAACAATGGTATTTATCTAACTCTTTTGGACTTAGCTCGATTCGATCTAATGAAGAGGGCTCGCACCTGGCAGAGGCTCAAGAAACACAAAGTGCATCCTGTAGTAGTTCAAGAGACAATCACTTTCAGAAAGTCCCTAACTCCTTGGCTAAAGTTTCAGATTGAAACCAAGATTCTTGGTTGGGATGAGCAAGCTTTCTTCGTCGGGCAACGCTTTGTTGTTAAGGGTGAAATCTACGCTGAGGCAGTTGTGAAACTAAGATTCCTAAAATCTCCTAAAGGAACACCAACTCCAACTGAAATCAACGAATTAGCCGGTGGTTGGAATGCTCCAGTGCCGGTATTGCCTGAGTGGGTTACTCAATGGAATAAGGCCGCTTCATTACCGAAAGGTAAAGAACCAGCTCAATCTGATTGGATAACTAAGTAGAAAGAGTAAGGTAAAGCCATGACTGACCTACCAATCACAAGAGTGTTTACTGATTCCTTCGGTGTTGAAATTACCTACTATGTCTGGCCGGTTGCAAAGCCTAAAGCTGTAGTTCAAATCGCTCACGGTCTTGGTGACCATGGCAGAAGATACGATCACGTAGCTAAAGCACTGAATGATGCTGGCTACAGTGTTTATGCGGATGATCACAGGGGTCACGGAGTCACTGGTCAAAAACAAGTTGCCAGTGGTCAAACAAAAACTTTAGGAAACCTGGGCCCAGGTGGAATCAAAGCTGCATTTGAGCAAGTCCATGAATTCACAAACCTTATCAAGGCCGAAAATCCTGGATTGAAGTTTGTTCTTATCGGGCACTCATATGGATCCTTCATTGCTCAGAAACTTGTGAACCAGTACTCACATGAATATGACGCAGTTGTTCTTTCTGGATCAACACTTCTAGTTCCTGGAGTATTAGGTGCAGGTGCATTCAATAAGAAGTGGGATAAAGAACCTGGTGCTACCGGTTACGAATGGTTGAGCAGAGATAAACAAGTAGGACTCGATTTCGTTGCTGACAAGCACACCTTCTATGCAGCAGCAGCCAAAGTCTTTGGAATTCCTAACGCCATCCAACTCTTCTTCACACCTAGCAAAAAAATTAACAAACAGCTACCTCTTCTGATTCAGGCTGGAAGCGATGACCCTATCGGTGGTGAGCGTGGAAACCAGATGCTTGCTAACACTTATAGAAATAAGTCAGAGCTAGAGAATGTCACCGCAATTATTTACCACGATGCTAGACATGAGATTTATAACGAGATCAACAAAGAGGAAGTCATTCACGACTTGGTTGGGTTTATCAAGCAGTACGTCGCGTAATCGAGTTCTCTACTCAGTAAATGGTGAGTTTCTGGATGCTTGGACATGTAGGCAACCACATAGGGACAAACCGGCCACACACCACCTAAGTTATTGCTATCAATGTCAGCCAGCGCCTCACGCATCAGGATGGCACCATAGTTATTGCCTCGGTGAGGACGATCAACCTCAGTGTGGGTGAACTTCAGTTCCCCGCCAACATCCTCATAGTCTGCATGGCCAATCTTCTCTTCTCCTAGCCAAAGTTCGTAGCGGGAGAGTTCTTTATTGTGCAGAACATGTGGGTTCATGATGTTAATCTCTTTCTGTGCAGAACAATTCTAAATACCGAGTTATCCAAGGGGATAACCTTGCTGTTTTGCAGTCTATGCCTGACCAGAGCATTCAGTTGATTTATGTTGATCCTCCCTTCAACACAGGAAGGGTTCAGTCCAGAGGAAGCTCTAAAACTACAAGAACTGAAACAGGCAACCGTATCGGCTTCAAGGGCCAACGCTATGAGATCGTCAAGGAGACCATCCTCAGTTACGACGATGAGTTCAAGGACTACTGGGGTTTTCTAGAACCAAGACTGGAACAGGCTTGGCGTCTACTCAATGAAACCGGGACCCTGTATCTGCACCTTGACTACAGAGAAGCTCATTACGCCAAGGTATTGCTAGATGCTCTGTTCGGCAGGGAGTGTTTTATCAATGAGATCATTTGGGCTTATGACTACGGAGGCAAAGCTAAGTCTCGTTGGCCAGCCAAGCACGACACAATTCTTGTTTACGTAAAGAATCCAGATAAGTACTACTTCAACAATGAAAGTGTTGATCGTGAACC
>JBEDLY010000036.1:0-9193 GCA_041171365.1 Actinomycetota bacterium
CGTAGTTCTCTTCCTGAAGTGAGTTCAAGCTCAGTCAGCAGGTCAACTAGTTCTGCGTTAGCAAAAGCGTGCTTCTTGAAGTAAGAGGCAAGACCCTTCATAAAGTTTTCTTGACCTACCCAGGCAACTAGTTGTCTAAGAACAGATCCACCCTTGGCGTATGTGATGGCATCGAAGTTCACTTGAACATCTTCTAGGTCTCTGATGTTTGCTACCACTGGGTGAGTGGAAGGCATTTGGTCTTCACGGTAAGCCCATGACTTCTCGTGGGAAGCAAAGGTAGTCCAAGCTTCCTTGTATTCGGTTGCTTCTGCTGTAGCTAGGTAGGACGCGTATTCAGCGAATGACTCGTTTAGCCATAGGTCATTCCACCAACGCATAGTTACTAGATCTCCGAACCACATGTGCGCAAGTTCGTGAAGAACTGTAATGATTCTTCTTTCCTTGATGAAGCCGTTCACTGCTCCACGGAATACATAAAAGTCTCAGTGATTGTTACCGCACCAGCGTTTTCCATGGCTCCAGCGTTGAAGTCTGGAACGAACAGTTGGTCATACTTCTCGAATGGGTATGGGTAATCAAACTGCTCTTCGAAGAATAGGAAACCTTCTTTAGTCTTTTCAAAGACGTAATCAGCATCAATGTACTTAGCAAGTGATGAACGACCGAATACACCAAGAGGAATGGTTCTGCCATCGCTGCTGGTTAGTTCATCACGCCATTCGGTGTATGGACCTGCGATCAAAGCGGTGATGTATGAAGAGATTCTTGGTGTTGGGGCGAATACCCAGACTGAACTACCGTCTCCTCTATCAACAGGGGTTGGAGTGGTGGAGTTTGAAATCATCTTCCAGTTGCTTGGACCAGTGACGATGAATTGAAAGGTGGCCTTCAGGTCAGGCTGCTCGAACACAGCAAACATTCTTCTTGAGTCTGGGACTTCAAATTGGGTGTAAAGGTAAACTTCGTTGTCCACTGGGTCAACGAATCTGTGCAGCCCTTCACCGGTGTGCATGTATGGGTTGTCGCTGACCACAACCAGCTCGTTGTTTGCCTCTAGGTTGTCTAGCTGAATACGAACACCATCGGCCACTGAAAGGTCTAAGTCCTTGCCGTTGAGGGTTACTCTGTGAACCTTCTTGGTAATTGCGTCAATGAAGGTCGAAGCGCCAACCTGGTTGCTAGCAAACTTTACGGTGGTGGTGGCCCCAAAGACTTCTTCACCTCGCATCAGATCTAGCTCAACAGTGTAAGAAGACACCTCCAAAAGCTCAGCACGCTCAGCGGCTTCAATTTGGGTGAGGTTCTCAGCGGGCATTACAACTCCTAGGTAAGGTTTATTCCATTAGCAACTAGCCTAGTATTGACCAACAACACTGCCAGAAGGTTTTATCAAGATGCGTATTCACATAGCCACCGATCACGCTGGATTAGAGCTCAGCCACTTCCTTATCAAGGAGCTTGAGTCAATAGGGCACGAGGTCTTTGACCACGGGCCTAAAGAGTATGACCCGCTAGATGATTACCCGAGTTTCTGTATTCACGCAGCCTTGGCAGTTAGAGCCGATGAACAAGCCGGCAACGAAGCCTTAGGAATTGTTTTGGGTGGTTCAGGCAATGGTGAACAGATTGCAGCCAATAAGGTTCATGGAATTAGAGCAGCCTTAGTTTGGAACCTTGACACAGCCAAACTAGCCCGTCAGCACAATGATGCCAACGTGGTGGCTGTTGGAGCGAGACAGCATTCACAAGAAGAAGTTCTGGAACTAATCAAAGCGTTCATCTCTGAACCTTTCTCTCAGGATGAGAGACACATCAGAAGAATTAGCAAGATCGCAACTTACGAACAAACCTCAGAGATTCTGTAAGGAACACCAAAACCTAAATGCCTGAGGGTCACTCCGTTCAACGTCACGCTAACGAATTCAACAAGAAGTTCAAAGGCAAGATAGTTCACGTTGACTCACCTCAAGGTCGATTCACATCAGAAGCCAAACTTATTGATGGTCAAAAACTTATAGGTGCCAAAGCTATTGGCAAACAATTGTTCTTGAAGTTTGATAACGGTCTAACTTGTCGCGTTCACTTGGGTATTTACGGCAAGTGGAGATTTGTTGAAGACATCGACAAAGTTCTTTACGGCCAAGTTCGAGCAAGGTTCTTCAATGAAGAATTTCTAGCTGATCTTCGTGGTCCAACTATCTGTGAAGTTATCGACAGAAAAGCTGTCAAGGTTATTGAGAATCGTTTAGGTCCAGACCCAACAAATACAGATCCAAAGGGTTTGCAAAAACAAAGATTCTTAGAACGTGTATCTAGTTCGTCAAGCCCAATCGGTATTTTGTTGATGAATCAGGAAGTGATTAGCGGCATTGGGAATGTCTATCGTGCCGAGATTTTGTTCCGTGCTCAGATAAGCCCGCACGTGTCTGGCAAGTCTCTAACCAGGGAACAAATTGAAGAAATTTGGACCGATTCGGTGAAGCTAATGAAGGTCGGGGTTGCCACCGGATTTATGACCACTAGGGAAGATCGCCTCAAAAAGAGGACTAAGAAGGCTGATCGGAACTACGTCTATAAGAGGGAAGGGCAGAAATGCCTGCGTTGTGAGGGATTGGTCCAAATAGAACTAATGGCAACCAGGAAGCTCTATTGGTGCCCTGGTTGCCAGTTCTAAGCCTGTTTCTAGGCTCTGTGGAGCGGGTGACGGGAATCGAACCCGCACAATCAGTTTGGAAGACTGAGACTCTACCATTGAGCTACACCCGCAAATGTTGATTTGTTTCTGCTCTCATACATTCTATGGGTTAGTATTACGGAGGTTGTTTTGTTTTGAAGAAATTCAAGATAAAAACCACCGGGGTGTAGCGTAGTGGCTAGCGCGCCTGCTTTGGGAGCAGGATATCGCAGGTTCGAGTCCTGTCACCCCGACCATTTTTGTAAAAAATAGGTCGGTATTACCGACCACGTCTAATGGAGCCACTAGTGAAAACCACTGTTGAACGTCTAACCCCGACCAGAGTAAAGCTAAACATTGAGGTAACTCCAGAAGAGTTCAAGCCAAGCCTTGATCACGCATACGAGCACATTGCCGAAAGCGTAAACATTCCTGGTTTCCGTAAGGGCAAGATTCCTGCCGCAATCCTTGACCAAAGAGTTGGTCGTCCAGCTATCTTGGCTCACGCAATCAACGATGGTCTTGACAGCATTTATCGTCAGGCAATCGAAGCTGAAAAACTTCGTCCACTAGGTCAGCCTTCAGCGGATGTAAAGCAGTCACCAGATGAGAAGACTTTCGCAGGCAACCTAGTTGTTGAAATCGAAGTTGAAGTTCGTCCTGAAATCAAACTTCCTGAATACAAGGGTTTGAAAGTCAAGGTTGATGTAATCAAGGTTGACGCTGCAGAAGTAGATGCTGAAGTAGATCGTCTACGTGCACGCTTTGGAACTCTAACTACAGTTGAGCGTCCAGCTGCAAAGGGTGACTTCACATCAATCGATTTGATTGCAAGTGTTGATGGCAAGCAGATTGATCAGGCACAAAACATTTCTTACGAAATCGGAAGCGATTCACTTCTAGATGGAATTGATGACGCTCTAGACACTCTTACCGCCGGTGAGACAACAACTTTCAAGAGCAAACTTGTTGGTGGAGATCTAGCAGGTCAGGAAGCAGAAATCACTGTGACCTTGAACGCTGTTAAGGAACGCGAACTTCCAGCACTTGATGATGCTTGGGCTCAGATGGCTAGCGAGTTTGACACCGTTAAGGACCTAAAGGCTGGTCTAGAAGATCAGATCAAGAAGTCAAAGTCATACACTCAGGGCCTTCAGGCAAGAGAGCTTCTAACCGAAGAACTTCTAAAGCTTGTTGATGTTCCTGTGTCTCAAGAACTAATCAATGCAGATGTTGAGCGTCACCTTGAAGGTGAAGGCCGCCAGGCTGACGATGCTCACCGTGCAGAAGTAATCGTTGAGTCAACTAAGTCTTTCCAGGTTCAGATGTTGCTTGATGCAATTGCTGAAAAAGAAGAGGTTAGAGTCAACGAGAACGAGTTGCTTCAGTACCTAATGCAGGCAAGCCAGTCATACGGCATGGACCCGAACGAGTTTGTAAAGGCTGTAGACGAGCAGGGTCAGATCCCTTCATTCGTAGCTGAAGTTGCTAGACGCAAGGCTCTATCAGTTGTTCTAGAGGCTGCAAAGGTCACTGACAGAGATGGCAAGGCCGTTGATTTAGCTGAATTCGCTAAGACTGATGATGGCTTCACACCTGAGAACCACGAAGGTCACGACCACGACTAATTAGGCAATCTTTGCCTGTGGCGAACATGAGAATGTTTTTAGGTGTTCCTCGGTTATCTTGATTATGCAAAACAGATTAGAGGAGCAGTAAATGGCTGAACACACACCACAGAGTAACGTCTTCGAGAGACTACTCAAGGACCGCATTATTTGGCTAGGCGACGACGTTCGCGATGACAACGCCAATGAGATTTGCGCCAAGATGCTCCTGCTAGCAGCAGAAGACTCAACCAAGGACATCTTCCTCTACATCAACTCTCCAGGTGGATCTATCACCGCTGGTATGGCAATCTACGACACCATGCAGTACGTGCCAAACGATGTTGTAACTGTTGGTATCGGTATGTGTGCATCGATGGGTCAGTTCCTACTTACCTCAGGAGCTAAGGGTAAGAGATTTATTACTCCTAACACTCGTGTTCTCCTTCACCAGCCAAGCGGTGGTTTCGGGGGAACAGCTGCAGACATTCAGACTCAGGCATTCCTAATCAACGACATGAAGAAGAAGCTTGCTGCAATCACTGCCAAGCAAACGGGCAAAACTGTTGACCAGGTAATGGCAGATGGTGACCGTGACCGTTGGTTCACAGCTCAAGAAGCATTGGAATATGGCTTTGTTGATCACATTCAAGAATTTGCGTCTGTTTCAACCGGCGTAGGCAAGAAGTAAGGAAAAGAATAATGAATAGAGACAACATGCCAGAAGCTCGTTACATTCTTCCTTCCTTTGAGGAAAGAACTCCTTACGGTTCACGATACCTAGACCCATACACAAAGCTTTTCGAAGACCGCATCATTTTCCTTGGTGCTCAGGTAGACGACGTAAGCGCTGATGACATCATGGCCCAGCTTCTAGTTCTAGAAAGCCAAGACCCTGATCGCGACATCACTATGTATATCAACTCACCAGGTGGATCTTTCACAGCATTGACAGCGATCTATGACACTATGCAGTACATCAAGCCTCAGATTCAAACAGTATGTCTAGGTCAAGCTGCATCTGCTGCAGCAGTTCTTCTTGCAGGTGGTGCTCCAGGCAAGCGTCTAGCTCTGCCAAACTCAACAATCTTGATTCACCAGCCGGCTTCAGGTGGAGGCGGTCGTGGTCAGGCATCTGACATTGAGATTCAGGCTGCTGAAATCTTGAGAATGAGAGTTTGGCTGGAAGAGACCATCGCTAAGCACTCAAAGAAGACTGTTGAAGAAGTTAGCAAGGACATTGAGCGAGACAAGATTCTCACTGCCTCAGCTGCCCTCGAATATGGTCTAATTGACCAGGTTTTGACCTCTCGCAAGGCCTAAAAGCTATATTTAGGCTTTATAACGATAAGTCTCCAATAAGCGCTTTGACTTGGCAGGTCTGTTAGTGTCGAAATAAGTTTTGTGCGAAACGGTAACTCTTTTATCTGGAGGCTCGTTTGCGCATCTTTCTGCGTTATCTAACAGTGGTGTCGCTAAGCCTTGGCTTTTTAGGACTCACATCTGTAACCAATGCTGCAACAGTCAGCTCGAGCATGAGCAAGGTCAAGAGTTTTTCTGCAGTTGGATCCGACAAGTCAGTAACTCTCAAGTGGGCTAAGTCTGTTAGCTCAGCGAAGTTCAAGATCAGTGGCTACCAGATCACTGCGACAAAGGGCACCTGGAAATCAATCAAGAAGGTTTCAGCTGCAACAACTACTTATAGATTCACCGGCCTAACAAACAACTCTGCATACAAGTTCGTTATCTCTTCCTTCACAACCAAATACATTTCTGTCGGTGTTTCAGTATCAGCAACCCCGAAGGCACCTAATAAAGAAAACGCAGTTTCCTTTGGTCAGCCATCGGATATGTATCTAGGGGATGCTGACCAAACTCTTTACGGTGATTCTTTGAGCAATGTAGTTGTCTATGCATCACTTACTCCAGCTAAGTGTTCTGTGTCTGTAAACAAAGTCAAAGCTTTAGCTCTAGGCGACTGTGTAATTCGCGCTTCTTCACCAGCAGGTAATGGCTATTTGGCAGCGATCCCAGTTGATCGACTGCTGTCTATTGGTACTCCGACCACACCTGTAACAAGGACCTTACTTTGGGCTGACGAATTCAATGGTGCAGCCGGTAGTGCACCTGATGCCACTAAGTGGACTGCAGATATAACTGATGGCTGTGCCTCTCCATACAACAACTGTGGTTGGGGTAACAGCGAGAGACAGTACTACCTCGCTTCTAAGAACACTCAAGATGGTTCTTCTCAAGGAAACCTAAATATCTCTGCTACAAGACAGACCAACTCAACCAACTACAACTGCTACTTCGGTAGATGTGAATGGTTGAGCGGAAAGATAACTACCTATAACAAGGTTGGGTTCACCTACGGATACCTTGAAGCGAGAATGAAGCTTTCCCCTGGTCAAGGATCATGGCCTGCGTTCTGGATGCTCGGAAACAATATTGCAACCGTCCCATGGCCAGCCTGTGGCGAGCTAGACATCATGGAATACAAGGGAACTTACCCAACAGTTACCTATGGAACAGCACACTATGCAAACAGTGGTGGTGGTCACACCTATAAGGGTTCCACTAAGGATGTTGGAGTAGACCTTTCTCTTGACTATCACCGCTATGGAATGATGTGGAAACCAGACGAAGTTTCCTTCTTCTTCAATGACTCATTGGTTTATTCAATTCAGAAATCTGATTCAGGTCTGACTCGTTGGCCATTTGGTCCAAACGCTCAAGGCGTAGACCCAAGCTTCTACGCAATCTTCAACCTTGCCATGGGTGGACACTTCGGTGGAGCCATTGATCCAACACTTAATTCTTCTTCTTTAAATGTTGACTGGGTGCGTTATTACTCAGTTGATGGATTAG
This sequence comes from Actinomycetota bacterium, assembly GCA_041171365.1. Lineage (GTDB taxonomy): Bacteria > Actinomycetota > Actinomycetes > Actinomycetales > Microbacteriaceae > Rhodoluna. The sequence continues at coordinate 7,156 of JBEDLY010000036.1, forward strand.
GAAAAGTAAACCCTCGATAAATAAGCGCTTGTGCGAGCAAAACAAATAAGGAAAGGCATCAAATGAACAAGACACTAAGAAGATCCCTCGTTGGAGCTTTCACTGCCGTTGCTTTGCTCGGCACCATGGCAATTCAGCCTGCTTTTGCATACACACCGCCGATTGCTGGTACAAGCGTCATGAGAATGACTGCACCGCTACCTACAAACAGCAACTCAGTGAACCTAACTGCTGATGCCAAGGGCAAGTGGGATGGAGCTTACGGTAAGGGCCTAAACGCTCGTGTAATGTATGTGGACGTTAGAAGCAACGTTGTGCTTACTTTCAAGTACACAAACGCCGCAGGTCTTCCATATACCAACAGGACTGTCTATCTAATTGTTAACAAGAAGTTCTCTTGTTCAAAGACAACTTTCTCAACCACTCAGCCAACTAACTACTCAGGTGGTAACAACAGACCTAGCCCAAACGCAATCGTGCGTGACTGGTGTGGAGATCAGCCACAAATGGGTGCTGGTGAAACTGCAATCCAGGCAACAACAGATGCTTTCGGTAAGGCAACATTCAACATGCAAAACTTCAGCATTACTGGAGAGATGTTCCCAGCAGCGTTGAATAAGTTGAACACTTACTCAAAGGGAATCCCTTGTGGCGATGACGTCATGTGCATGCAGACAACCATTGCCCCAAGCCTGTTCCCTCACCCAACTGAGGCTCAGGAAAGAAGCGAAGACAAGGACCTAATTTTCCTAGCTTTCGTAAACCCTAAGGTGACAGCATCTGTAGCGTCTCAGAAGGCAAAAGCAGGAACTACCAAGACACTGACTTTCAAGCTAACCAACCTTGCAAAGCGTCCAGTTGCTGGAACCACAGTGGTTTTCGAATCATTTGGTGAAGGTGGACAGCCTCAGGAATATTCAGTGGTTTCTAATGGTCAAGGAATCGTATCTGTGAAGGTCGCTGCCCCTAAGGGAACACTAGGTCTTCAGGTGGTCCGTGCCAAGGTCTTTGGCGCTCAGATTGGTACAGATTCCAAGATTTATTGGACTAAGTAGCAAATAGAACTAGAAAGAGCCAGGTGTATATTGACCTGGCTCTTTTCTTCTACCTGTTGCCTACGGGGTTATGTCATAACTGCTAGGTAGGCTTTACCTATGACTCGACTCAGTGAATCAGGGGACATGCTTAAGTGCAACTTCTGTTCTAAAACTCAGAAGCAAGTGCTGAAGCTAATTGCCGGCCCTGGCGTATACATCTGTAATGAGTGCATCGAACTCTGCAACGAGATCATTGAAGAGGAAATGGGGAAGACCCCCAAACAAGTTGAAGACTTTGAACTACCTCGTCCGAAGGAAATCTTCGGTTACCTTGACGAGTACGTAGTAGGACAAACTCAGGCTAAGAAGGCGCTATCTGTAGCCGTTTACAACCACTACAAGAGAATTAGAGCGGTTGGCACTCTAACAAATTCTGGCAAAGCTCACGACTCAATTGAGATTGCTAAATCAAACATTTTGATGATTGGTCCTACCGGTTGCGGAAAGACTTATTTAGCTCAATCACTTGCTAAGCGACTAAACGTTCCTTTTGCTGTTGCCGATGCAACTTCACTAACTGAAGCTGGTTATGTTGGTGAAGATGTTGAGAACATTCTTCTGAAACTTCTTCAAGCAGCCGACGGGGACGTGAAGAGAGCCGAGCACGGAATTATTTACATCGATGAGATTGACAAGATCTCTCGCAAAGCAGAGAACCCTTCAATTACCAGAGATGTCTCTGGTGAGGGTGTTCAGCAGGCTCTTCTAAAGATTCTTGAAGGAACAGTTGCGTCTATTCCACCTCAGGGTGGACGTAAGCACCCTCAGCAGGAGTTCATCTCTCTAGACACCACCAACATTCTGTTCATCGTTGCAGGTGCCTTTGCAGGTCTTGAGACAATCGTGGGGGAGCGAACTGGAAAAAAGGGAATCGGCTTCGGCTCCCCTTTGAAGGAAAAGAACGAAAACCAAGATGTCTTCAAGCAGGTGCAGCCAGAAGA
>JBEDLY010000037.1:0-8884 GCA_041171365.1 Actinomycetota bacterium
ACGTCAGCGAAGTCCAGGTTCACAAGACCTGTTTCAACGATTAGGTCAGAGATACCCTGAACACCTGCACGAAGAATTTCATCAGCCATGCTGAATGCATCAACGAAGCTAAGTTCAGCGTCGTTTAGTTCAATAAGTTTTTGGTTTGGCACGATGATAAGTGCATCAACTTCAGCCTTAAGCGCATCGATACCAGCCTGAGCGTTTTCAGCTCTGCGTCTTCCTTCGAAATCAAATGGACGGCTAACAACACCAACAGTTAGCGCACCTGACTCTTTAGCAACTCTTGCAACTACAGGAGCGGCACCGGTTCCAGTTCCTCCACCTTCACCTGCTGCAACGAACACCATGTCAGATCCGCGAAGCACTTCAGCGATCTCTTCTGCATGTTCCTCAGCAGCTCTTCTACCAACTTCTGGATCAGCACCTGCACCGAGGCTTCTAGTGCTGCTGCTACCAATTTCCAACTTCACGTGAGCTTCAGATTTGAGGAGGTCTTGACCATCAGTATTGATCGCGATGAACTCAACTCCACGGAGTTGCTTTTCGATCATCTGGTTCACAGCGTTACCGCCGGCACCACCAACTCCAACAACCTTGATGACTGCTAGGAAATTATTCAAAACTGCTTCAGACATGTGCTTCCTTCGATTAGTCCAACATTTAGCAAACCCTAAACCTCCAGTTGAAGGTTAGTGATATTCACCAAATGCATCTGCGCCAAAAAACTAAGCGGTAAAGGACCTAAAGCCCTGCTAATCCTGTGGTGTGTCTGGAACTTGCTAGCGAATAACGCTAGGTGTTTCTGGTGAAGAAACATCGAAGGTGGCTGGGATACGAGGAGGTGTCTTCATCAGAAGCACTTTGAGCACACGTGATTTCAATGCAGCCTGGCTTGGGTCTCCCCAGATGATGGTCTGTCGGGCATTTCCCCTGAGTCTCATGGTCACGTTGTCTTTGGTTTTTGCTTGAATGTACTCGATCTTGCCAAGTAGAGCAGCTGGAAGTGCCAGCAAAACATCTATTGCTTGGGTGTAATTCTTAGAGGTCTGTGGATCTCCCGTGATGATGATGGTTGGAAGCTTCTCGTTGCCATTGGCTACGCCCAGACGAATTCCTGATGGGTCGTACAGGAAGGCAACGCCGTCTTTGACGACTATTGAAATCGGAGTTCTTTCAACTATCTTCACTCTCAGTTCGTGAGGTGGCTGACTCACGACAGCGATGCTTTCAATCAACTTGAACTTTGCTAAGTCGTCGGCAACGTTTTGACTGCTAATCATAGGAAGCGGCTTACCAATGTAGCCCTTGAGTGCAGCTTGGATTAGTTCCTCAGGAACCTTCTCTTCACCAACCACTGTTATCTTCTCCACAGCCAAAATCGGAGTGAACATAGTGGACATCACAAAAAGAACCAGAGCAAGGAAAGCTCCAAGAATTGATCTGATGAAAATCTTTTTTGTTTGTGATTCTTTAGTGAATCTTCTTGCCTCACGTAGTTGAGCCCGTCTCACTCCAGCATTGAGTTTCACCTTCTTGACAGAGGGCTTCTTAGAAACTTTTGCTTTCTTGATTACTGGCTTAATTTTTGACTTAGACGAAGTAGCCCTTGCCTTAGGAACAGGCTTAGAGTAACGAGGACGATTCTTCGAAGGTTCCAAAACTAGGCCTCAAGTGCTTTTAGTATTCCTGGTACCTGACGGTAAACATCTCCACAACCCATAGTGATCACAAAGTCACCATCTTGAGCAATCTTTGCAACTGCAGACGGCACATCATCCCAAAGTGGAACGTAGTGCATCATGCTTTGATCATGATATGCATCGGCAATAAGCGCCCCAGTCACACCCGGTTCAGGATCTTCTCTAGCTGCGTAGATATCTAGCACCACGACTTCATCACTTAGACCTAGTGCTTCTGCAAATTCTTTTGCGAACAATCTTGTTCGGCTGTAAAGGTGTGGCTGGAAAACAGTAATCAGTCTTCCTGAACCAACTACAGCCCTTGCGGCACTCAAAGCTGCTTGAACCTCTGTTGGATGGTGAGCGAAGTCGTCATAAACCTTCACTCCCCTAACTTCACCGTGCAACTCAAATCTTCTTTGGGTTCCATTGAATGTTGCGATTGCATCCAAAGATGCTTTCGGATCAAATCCAAGTCCCACCAACACAGCGAATGCACCTGCGGCGTTTATGGCATTGTGCTTTCCTGGGACCAAGAGAGTGGCTGAATAGTTCTTCTCTTGGTATGAAAGTTCAAAACTCACCCTTGCACCAGTTGCGTCTAGATTGACAATCCTGACATCAGCAGATTCAGCTTCACCGAAGGTAATTACTTTTTTACCTTCAATCAATTTGGTTACACGTATCGCTCCAGCATCATCCGAGCTAATGGCAACAAAGTCAGAAGCACCGTTGGCGAAACGGGCAAACTCTCTCTCAAAGTTTTCAAGTGAACCGTAGTGATCTAAATGATCTGGGTCAACGTTTGTAATCAAAGCAACTGCTGTTTCATAGTGCAGGAAGGAGCCATCTGATTCATCCGCTTCAATCACGAATAGATCTGTTGAACCTGATGCGGCAGATGAACCATACTCAGCAATTACTCCACCATTAACAAAGCTCGGATCCTGACCTAATTCTCTAAGGCCTGTAACAACCATTCCTGTGCTGGTTGTTTTTCCATGTGCTCCAGCAACGGAAATCAGTTTCTTTCCTGTTGTCAGATACTTCAATGCTTGTGATCTGTGCAGGATAGGTAACTTCTTCTCCTGAGCCAAGACATACTCAGGGTTAGTTGGCCAGAGAGCTGATGTCACAACAACTGTGTCTGCATCGCCAAGATTGGCAGCATCGTGACCGATAGCAACGTGAGCGCCTAGTTTTCTGAGTTCATCAATGTTGCCTGATTCTCTAACATCGCTACCAGTAACTTTGTGTCCGGATTGAATCAATAAACGGGCAATACCGCTCATACCTGATCCACCGATACCAATGAAATGAATGTGCCCAAGGTGCTCGGGAACTACTTGGCTGAAATCCGGTTTGATGGTCATAAAATCCTCTTAATTTCTCTAAGACTAAATAAGGCTGGCTAGTCTTTGCCTAGCAACACGCCATTTACTAGCTTGAGAAGCCTTGCTGCCCCATCTCTGACACCTATAGACAGAGCATTTGCTCGCATGCTCTTTAGCTCTTTGGCATTACTAATCAAAGGAATTAGTTGTGAACGAACATACTCAGGAGTGAAATCAGCGTCATCAACTAGCTTTGCTCCTCCCGCAGCAACTAGCTCGGCAGCATTTAGTTTCTGCTCTCCATTACCCACTGGATAAGGAACAAGAACTGCAGGTAATCCAACAGCGGCTAATTCTGTAACAGTTGCTGCACCTGATCGGGCAACAGCAAAGTCAGCGGCAGCTAGAGCTAGATCCATTCGGTTGCAATAACTGAGTCTGTGATAACCACCTTGAATCACATCATCCAAACCAGCCCTATTGCCAACCACGTGGATAACTTGAATTCCGGCTGCTTCTAGCAACTGCTTTGATGCTTCGATAGTTTCATTGATGCGCCTGGCACCAAGTGACCCACCGGTGACTAGCAAAGTGGTAAGTTTTGGATCTAATCCGAAATAGACATCAGCTTCAAACTTCATGTCGGTCTTGGTGATCTCAATGACCTCTTTACGAAGTGGCATGCCAACTACAACTGCTTTTGGTAAAGAGGTTTTGCTAAAGGTAACTCCAACTGCAGCAGCTCCTCTTGCTCCAACACGATTTGCATATCCAGGCAGAGCGTTAGCTTCATGCACTACATAAGGGATGCCAAGTTCTTTAGCAGCTCGATATGCTGGGGCACTTGCGTAGCCACCAAAGCCCACAACGACATCAATGTTCTTTTCAACTAGATATGTCTTTACAGTGGCAACAGATTTCAGAAACAAAGTTGGGAATCTGAACAGATATGCATTGATCCGTCTTGGCATAGGCAATCTTGGAACTGTGAGCAGCTCGTAACCTCGCTCAGGAACCAGTGTTGATTCCAAACCTTCAAGTGTGCCTAGAGCCCACACATTATGCTCACCTGGTTGAGCCATGATTTCATCAGCTAGAGAAAGCAGAGGATTCACATGCCCTGCTGTTCCTCCACCAGCTAGAAGATAGTTGGTCATTTTTTACGCACTCTTCTTGGCCGTTCTTGATCTCTCTCAACCGCTAGGACCACGCCTAGTGCCATTAGGACGGCAAGCATTGAGGAACCTCCCTTAGAGAAGAGTGGAAGTGGAACACCAATTACAGGGGCTAACCCAAGTACAACTGCGATGTTGATGAAGGCTTGCAGAGTAATCCAGAGCATCACACCTGTAACAGCAATAGCTCCAAAAGAAGTTGTTGCGTTTAGAGAAACTCTGCGAATGTAGCGAGCAAGCATGAAGAATAGGACAACCACTACAACTGCTCCAAGGAGTCCAACTTCTTCGCCAATGATGGAGAAGATGAAGTCGTTCTCTACTTCAGGGATCCATCCCCACTTCATCTTGGAATCGCCAAGGCCTGTTCCGAATAGCCCACCTGAAGCTAATGCCCAAGCTGCTTTATCAACCTGCCAGTTTGTGTCAGCTGCAGTTGAATCCGTTTGTCCCAAGAATCCGAGAATACGATTCAGTCGGTTTTGGTTTGTCAGAGCAAATGCAAGTACTAAGAACGCTCCTGATGCCAGGAACATTCCAATGTGCTTCATTGGTAATCCGATGAGAAAAGCCAGGCCTACTACGAACACAACAATGACCAGAGTTGTTCCAAGGTCTTGTGAAGTCACATAGATTAATCCAGCAGGTAAAATTCCATAAACCAAAAGCGGCTGGGCTCCTAGTCGCCATTCCCATAGATCATCTAGGTTTGGGCTTAGTTTCACCGCAAGAGCAAGGATGATTCCAAGCTTCATGAACTCAGAAGGTTGAAGAGTTAGTGGACCAATTGCAAGCCAGTTAGTGTTACCACCAACCGTTCTACCGATTCCAGGAACCATTACGAGGAACTGTAGGAAAATCGAGGCAGCCCAGAACAGCATTGAGAAGCGTTGAATTACTTCAACCTTGCGCATTGAAATAAAAATCATTAACGCTAGACCCAGGATTGCAGCGTAAGTCTGAGATCTGAATTCAGCAAAGGCATCGCCTGTTGCTTTGATGGAAACAACGTTAGAAGCGCTCAGAACCATTACTAGACCGCAACCCAGCATTAGGACAATTAGCATAGCCATGCGATAGAAGACAGGTGTTTGGTGCAGGAAGTAGCTGTCGAACCAGGTAATGGAAGATTGGATTGGGTTTCTGACGAAACTAGCTAGGTTTGGTTGATCAGCTGCTCTTTGAGTTGTTCTTCTCTTTACTGCTTGTTTTGTACTAGCCATTACTGAACTTCCTTACGAATTGCTTCTGCAAACTGTTCTCCCCTATGTGCATAGTCTTTGAACTGATCCATTGACGCTGCCGCTGGTGCTAGAAGAACTACATCGCCGCTCACAGCAATCTCTTTTGCTAAGCGAACAACTTGAGTCATGACTTCTGCATCCGGCACCGTAACCTCATGAACCAGAGTGTCAGGAGAATTCTGAGCTAGTGCTTCCAGCACAGGAGCTCTGTCCACACCAATTACGATGGCTGCTTTGAGTCTTGAAGAATACTTAGCAACGAGATTCGAAATGTCGACACCTTTAAGTAATCCACCAACAACCCATACGACTGAGTCAAAAGAAGATAGAGCTGCTGCTGCAGCATGAGGGTTCGTAGCCTTTGAATCATCCACCCAATCAATACCGTCTTGTCTCAAGACAAGTTCGATGCGGTGATGATCAAGTTGGAAAGTCTTGAGGCCATTGGCAATCTCTGCAGGCTGTAAGCCAGCTGCTCTGACAAGTGAGGCTGCAGCAGCAATGTTTGCCATTAGATGTGGGCTAACGATTATGTTCTCATTCAAATCAGCCATTGAAGCAAGTTCAAGAGCTTCTGATGCGTCGTCAACAAATGCTCTATCTACCAAAATGTCCTCAACCCAACCAACTTCATTAGGTCTAGGAGTGTTCACAGTGAATCCAACCGCTTGAGCACTGTCTGTGTTTTTCGACTGTGACAAGAGCTCTGAAGTTTGTTTGTCTCCTGCGTTATAAACACAGCAAACTGTAGTGTTGTTGTAAATCTTGCCCTTAGCTTTGCCATACTCAGCCATTGACCCGTGCCAATCCAAGTGATCTTCAGCCAGGTTCAAAACAACGCTTGCTAGAGGCTCAATCTGGTTCAGGTAATGCAACTGGAAGCTACTGAGTTCAACAACTAGAACTTCAAACTCAGCAGGGTCTCTGACCACATCAAGAATTGGGGTGCCGATGTTTCCGCAAGCTGCAGCTTTTATTCCTGCAGTAATGAACATTTGCTCTACTAGCTGTGTAACTGTGGTCTTGCCATTGGTTCCAGTAATACAAATCCATTGAGAAGGTGTTCCGGACTTGTCTCTTACTCGCCAAGCAAGATCAATGTCAGTCCAGATTTCTAGACCCTTTTCTTTTGCACTTACCAAAAGAGAATTGTCCGGTTTGATACCAGGCGAAGTGATGACTACATCAGCACCAAAGAGTTCAACTCGATCAGCGACTTCCTTTTCATCCTGACCAATAAGTGCTTCAATTCCTAGAACGTCAAGAATGTCTAGCGACTTTGAATCCGCTTTGTCTGCTACTACAAGGACCGATGCTCCAAGTTCATTTAGAGTGTCGGCTACAGAGAAACCTGAAACTCCAAGACCAAAAACTACGGCTTTGAGCTCACTCCAATCAGAGTGCCAACTTTGAAGATGATCTAGCTTGCTCATGCAACCGAGCCATAAATCCACTCGACGTAGAACAAACCAATTCCAGCCATAACTAGAAGTCCACAGATAATCCAGAATCTGACCACAACAGTCACTTCATTCCAGCCCTTTTCTTCAAAGTGGTGATGCAGTGGACTGTTTAGGAAGATACGTCTTGGCTTTCCTGTGAAGGCGCGTGAGAGCTTGAATACACCTCTCTGCAAGATAACTGAACCTGCAGAGATAGCAAATAGTCCACCGACTAGAACTAGTAGAACTTCTGTGCGAGAAAGAATAGCCAAAGCTGCAAGTGCTCCACCTAAACCAAGAGAACCGCTGTCCCCCATAAAGATTTGAGCTGGGTTGGTGTTGAACCAAAGGAATCCAATGAGAGCTCCAACGATTGCTGCCGCAACGACAGCTAGGTCAAGCGGATCTCTGGTGTTGTAACAGTTAGGAGCAATGTTTGAAATGTCACAGGCCTGGTTGAACTTCCAGAACCCGATAACAGCAAAAGCACCAATAGACATAATTAGAGAACCGGTTGCTAGACCATCAGCACCATCGGTTAGGTTCACACCATTTGATGCACTAACAACTAGTAAGTAAATCCATAGCAGGAACGCGCCTGCACCAATCCAAATAGCAATCTCTCCCCAAGACTCTGGAGCGATCTTGGTTAGATCAAAGCCTGTGTCACGGAAGACAGAAATTTCTGTTGAAGCCGGAGTTAGCCCAAAAACATCTTTGTTCTGAAGTGATGCCCAAGCGAATACTGTTGCAACAAGTATTTGACCGGCAATCTTATAAATTCCTCTAAGTCCAGCGGTGTTTTGTCCTCGAACCTTTAGATAGTCATCAAGGAATCCAACTAAGCCAAGACCAACCATCATGAACATCACAAGCAGAGCTGAATAAGTTGGCGTCTCACCATTGACCATCTTCGCAACAAAGTAAGAAGCAACAGCGCTCAGAATAATTCCGATTCCACCCATGCTTGGTGTTCCACGCTTTGTTAGGTGAGTAGAAGGACCATCCACACGAACGATCTGACCCCAACCAATTTTCTTGAATAACCAAATCAAGACGGGTGTGATGACAAGAGAAAGCACCAGCCCTAATAGCCCGGCAAGTAAGAGTGCTCTCATTAGTTCTCCTTCAAGAGGTCATCGCCAAGAAATCTTAGATTTGCTGACTTTGAAGATTTCACCAAGACGATTTCGTCTCCTGTAAGCATTTCACGCAGATAGGCCAGAGCGTTGGAGATTTCATCGAAATACTGCGATTCTCCATCCCATGAACCCTCTTGAGAAGCACCCATGTGGATTAACTTTGCACCTTTACCAACAACAACTACCTGACCTAGATTGAGGCGAACCGCAATTCTTCCAATCGCATCATGCTCCTGCACTGAGAACTCCCCTAGTTCAGCCATCTCCCCCATTACAGCTACAGTCTTCTTTCCTGAGATCAGCGCAGCTTTCATTGAATCTGGGCTGGCGTTATAGGCATCATTGATAACAGTCAATCCGCTAGGAGCCACACCTAGCTCCATACGCCACTTTTCAGCTAACTTCATGTTTTCTAGAGCTGCAATTGCTGCAATGCGATCAATACCTAAGACTTCAGCGGTAGTTAACGCTGCAAGTGCGTTGTAAACGTGGTGCTCACCAAGAATTTGAAGATTGACTGAACTATTGAATCCATCTGGAGCTGAGTATTCAAAACTTGTTCCAGCCAAACTGATGGATACATTCAAAGCAGAGTAGTCGCTACCCTCACCTAAACCGAAGGTTGTGATCTTTGCTTTTGTTTTAGATGTCATGTGCATCACACGTTCATCATCAAAATTCAAGATTGCAGTTCCAGAAGTGCTCAGTTCTTCGACTAGTTCAGCTTTGATCTTTTCAGTTTCAGAGATGCCACCGAATTCACCAGCGTGAGCTAGACCAACTTTTAGTTCGATTCCGATATCAGGTTTACACATTTGAGCTAGGTAGCGAATGGTGCCAGGGCCACCTGCTCCCATTTCAACAA
>JBEDLY010000038.1:0-8141 GCA_041171365.1 Actinomycetota bacterium
CCAGATGGTGGAGCTCAGAGCATTGCAGGGATAGACACCAGCGTTGCTGGTGGAAACAACATCATTGCGATATTTCACCAATGGGGAGCAATACAACTCCTATTGGTGTCTTTGATGCTGGTTCTTTTCTTTACCTATAAGGGTCTAACTCCACTAGTCATCTTGTTTCTGAGCCTGGATGCACCTTTGAGGGCTCTGGCAGGGACTATGGGGGCGGTTGAGAGTGCTCATACTCCACCGGGAGAAGCATTGAACTGGCCAGCTTTCGCCCTTTTGATGGCGCTGTTTGTGGTTTCACTCCTCAAGAAAAAGGGGCCGAACCCCAAATGAGTGATCTTCCAGCCTGTCCAAAGTGTCAAAGCCCATACACCTATGAGATGGGGACCCTTCTGGTTTGCCCAGAGTGCTCGAACGAATGGGTGCTGGAAGCTCAAGAGGTCGAATCCGAGCGAGTGATCAAGGATTCAGTAGGAAACGTGCTTCAAGACGGAGACACCGTGACCATAGTTAAGGATCTAAAGGTTAAGGGTTCCTCGACCTCTATAAAGGTAGGTACCAAGGTTCGAAACATTCGCCTAGTAAACGGTCCTGATGGCCACGACATCGATGCCAAAGTAGATGGTTTTGGATCAATGAACTTGAAATCAAGTGTGGTCAAGAAGGTTCTATAAGAGCTAGACACGGTGTTGGGAAATTGGATTTAGTCCAAATAAGGCATAGATTATTCCTGTAGTTCTACAAGTTGTAGAACAGATTAGGAATCAGTGAAAAAGCTAGTTTTGGGCGTTATCGCTCTATCTATTTCAGTATTTGGCTTCTCTTCAATGGCCGTAGCTCACATGGGGGATTCACACGAATCTCAAGCAGATCTAAAGCCAGCGGTAAGCCTAGAAGTAACAAAGGACGAGATTGGTGGCTTCAACGTCCACATCATCTCTGAGAACTTTGTGTGGGCACCTGAAAGAGCTTCAATGGAGCATGTTGATGGCGAAGGCCACGCACACATCTATCTCGATGGAGAAAAGCTAGGTCGCGTTTACGCGCCTTGGTATCACCTAAACACCTCAAAGCTTGGTCTAAAGCCAGGTACCTATGAGCTAATGGTTGATCTAAATGGAAACGACCATGGCGTTTACACAGTTGACGGGGAGAACGTTCAGGCAACAGCTACCTTCGAAGTAACTGAAGAGCCAATGGCTATGAACTCTATGCCACTTGGGCTAACAACAATGCAGTTGATCGTAGGAGCAGTTGCTCTTGTTGTATTCGGTGCTGGTGGATTCGTTCTTGGAAGAACCCTAAAGTCTCGTAAGTAGCAGCTTTCTAATCGCTTGCACTTGCTCAAAGTACTTGGCTGGTGCAAGCGATTTGCTTTAACCAGAAACGGCATCCTGAGAATATCTAGAAAGCCAGCGTTGCCCTGTGGCTACGAAGTTAGGCTAAATATATGAGATTTACAAGAGCGCTCAAAGCATTGGTCCTAGCGCTGGCATTAGCCCTTCCTGCAGTTGCTTACATTCCTCAGGCATCAGCTCAGGAGAGCTATCAGATTGTTGTGCACGTGCCTAGTGTGGCAGGCATTGTTCCAGCTGATGCTGAGGTGGTTCTAACCGACGCGGCTAATTCAAATAACCAAAGCCGATCAAGGCTCATCGGTCAAGATTCCTATGGGTGGTTTGGAGTAGTCAACATCCCAGCAGGATCAACATCGGTACGAGTGAAGGCAACAAAACTCACTGTCTCTAACGTTTCTATTAACCCATCTTCGACTAGAGAGATTTGGCTGAATTCCAAAGGCATTCCTTTCCTATACGAATCCAGTGCTTCGCTTAGATTAAAGATCTCATTGATCGCCAAAGGCACCGCCTTGAATAATAGGTCTGTAAAAGTAGCAATCGGTAAAAGTGTAAAGACTTACAAATTTCTATCTGCAGGAACCAAGCGTTACGTCAATATTCCAGTAACGGCTAGTTTGACCACGCTTAGATTCACAATTCTGAAGAATAACAAAGTTGGAAAAACGTATTCAGTGAATCCGAGAAAAGCAGGGAAGATTTGGGTAGGGGATTCATTCGCAGGCGTTCGCACGTCTGAGTCCTGGGCAAATGACAGGCTCACGATTCATTACTATCGCGCAGATGGTAACTATTCTGGTTGGGGCATTCATGCTTGGCAGGAAGCAGAAGGTGGTACCTCGCTTAGCGTGACGTGGTCTGCACCAATTCTCCCGGTTAGCCCAACTCCTGGAGTCTGGGGTGTTAAGTATGTAATTCCTCTAGTCGCTAATTCAAAGAGTGTGCCGATAATCATTCACAAAGGAAATATAAAAGATCCTTCTGAAGAGAATCAGCTTGTGAACCTCTCATCCACAAAGGGTGAGATATGGTTTGAGTCTGGATCAGTAGAAGCCAATTCAACTCTTCGCTACTCAATTCCTGTTCCGATGACTCAAGCTCCGGTAATTGTGCCCCCAGGTCCTCCAGTTCCACCAACTCCAGCAACCGCTCCAACACTTTCTGAGGCAACTGCATTAGCTGCTGAGTCAATTAGGTCCGCAATGGCTGGAGACAACATCTATTTCGTTATGACTGATAGATATCAAAATGGAAATACCGCTAACGATCGCATGGGTCTAACTGGTTCTAGAGATGTGACTGCTTTTGACCCAGCTTCTACCGCCTACTATCACGGCGGAGATTTAGCTGGTCTGACCGATGGATGCACAACTGGTAACGGTATAAAGCGTCTAAAAGACATGGGCTTCACTTCTCTTTGGCTAACACCTCCTTTCAAGCAGCGTTACGTGCAAGGTTCAAGTGCTTCTTACCATGGGTACTGGATCACAGACTTTACAGATATCGATCCGCATCTAGGTACTAAGGCTGATTTCAAAGAACTTGTTGACTGTGCGCATTCACAAGGTGTGAAAGTAGTTCTAGACATAGTTATGAATCACACTGGGGATGTTAACTACTATCCCTCTGGTAATTACAGCTTTGGCAATGCAAGGACTGCAGCTGTAGCTCCATCTGATGTGAACCTTCGCAAACCGGCCTTCCTGAACAACCTCTCTAACTATCACAACCGTGGAGACGTGCAGAACTGGAACCTTAAAGAGCAATCTCAAAATGGCGATTTCTTTGGGTTGGACGATGTCGCAACGGAGAAACCAGAAGTCCTTGAAGGGTTTGCTCAAGTTTATGCATCATGGGTAAACGACTATGGCGTCGATGGCTTCAGAATCGATACTGCAAAGCACGTCGACGATGCGTTCCTAGGTAAATGGTGGCCAAGAGTTCAAGAGCTAACTGCTCAGAAGAAGCCTGATCTCTTTGCATTTGGTGAAGTTTATGACTTTGGTACAGGTTCTCTAACAGAGTTTGTTAGAGATAGAGGAATACCTTCACTGCTTGACTTCGCTTTCCAATCCGCTGCTGTGCAATTTGCCTCAGGTAACAACATCACAGACATAACCAATGTTTTTGGTGCAGATGACTGGTACACAACCAACAAGACCAATGCCTATAACCAAGTTACTTTCCTTGGTAATCACGACATGGGAAGATTCGGTCTAATGCTAAGAAATGCCGGATCTCCACCTAATGATCTTTGGGGAGATGCACTTCTTGGATATGACCTTATGTATATGTCGAGAGGAATTCCTAACGTCTACTACGGTGATGAAAATGGAATCATAGGTAATGGTGGCGATAAGGAAGCTAGACAGGACCTTTTCCCTACATCTGTAAATGCTTGGAAGACAGAGTCCAGAATTGCTGCAAATGCAATTGGTTCCGGTAGCTATCTCACTGAGAGCAATCACCCAATTCAAGAGCGCATTTCCTGGTTGAATTCACTTCGCAACAACCACCCAGCATTAAAAACAGGCGCTCAGATTCAGAGATACTCTGCAAACAACGTAATCGCCTTCAGCAGAATTGATTCAGCCAATAGAACCGAGTATTTAGTTGCTTTGAACAATTCCCAGGTCACAAAGACTGGAATCAGGTTCAAGACCTCGAGTCCAAACACTTCTTTCACGCAGGTTTGGGGTCAGCCACAAACTGTTACATCGGATGCACAAGGTTTTGTCACCATCACAGTTGGAGATAGGCAAGCGGTTGTTCTAAAGGCCCAGAGTGCCATGCCACTAAAACCCGTAGTTGGGGCTGTCACATTGACTATGCCTAAGGATCAGGGTGTAGCCATCTGGAAGCCAAGAGCTTCAATTACCAACTGGGATGATCCATCAACATGCACCTTCGTGATCAAGGTCAATGGCGGCTCATGGCAAGTTCTCGGTGTTGATGATGCCTCAGACTGGAAGATGATTCTTTCAGGCGCGAAGTACCCGGCTGGAGCTAAATTAACGGTCGCAGCCATAATCAAGTCTTCAAGTGGAGCAATTGGTATCTCCAATGCCGTAGAAGTGACGAATAACCCATAATTTTGGCCATTTAATGCCGAAAAGCTCCTAATCGAGGGCAAGAAGGTGAACACAGTCCGCACGTTTCGTGGCTTTTGGGGCTGTGGAGAATAATTCAACTTGCGTTAACCTTCCAAGCAGGTTGGCGTCATTGCTTCAGGCGATAATCAAGGCATGGCCTCTAAAACCCAAATGACGCAGTCCAAGGACGCCTTGGCAATGGCTATAGACACCCAAAAACCTCGCCAACTCAAGTATGTTTGGGACTTCCAGGATCGCATTTTCAGGGGAGTAATGCGAAGTGCCGGAAGCTCTGTGCTTGTCATCATGGCTTTGGTTGGTTTGTTCCTAACTCTTAGAGCTAGCGAAGCTTTGGGTTCAGTTGGTTTTAGTTTCTTCACAACACAGGCTTGGGAACCAGACTCAGGAAACTTCGGTATCGCCGCGGTTATTGCTGGAACAGTAATCATCGCGATCATCGCAATCGTTGTTGCCGTTCCTTTCTCACTAGGAACCGCACTTTATATCAGTGAGTATGCACCGAGAAGAATTAAGCGTCTCCTCATTACTATGGTCGACCTCATGGCTGCTATTCCATCTGTTGTATTTGGTTTGTGGGGATTCTTCTTCTTGCAAAACGAAGTCACTCCAGTAGCCAAGTGGCTTTCACAAAACTTTGGTTGGATTCCGTTCCTTTCTGTGCAGGGAAGCGATCCTTCAGATCCTCTAACCAGCAACACTGTCTTCACATCATCTAGCTTGATTGCAGGAATTGTTGTTGGTTTGATGATTACCCCGATTGTTACTTCGGTTATGCGTGAAGTCTTCTCTCAAGCACCAATTGGTGAAAGAGAAGCAGCTCTAGGTTTGGGTTCTACTCGTTGGGGAATGGTCAAGAATGTTGTTCTTTCATTCGGTAAAGGTGGAATCATCGGTGCGACAATGCTTGGTCTTGGTCGCGCACTGGGAGAGACCATCGCTGTCTACATGATCATTTCACCGGTATTCGTAGTTCAACCAAGAATCCTTGAGAATGGTGCTAACTCAGTATCCAGCCTTATCGCATTGAGATATGGTGAAGCAACACAGATGGGTATGTCTGCTTTGATGGCCGCCGGTCTAGCTCTATTCATCATGACTTTGATTGTTAACTTCGCTGCTTCATCAATTGTTGCCCGTTCAAGATCAGGAGCAAGCAGCTAATGACTACTCAGAACATGATTGAAGAACAAAAACGTCAGCTGCACGGAATTCGAATTCGTGACCTGCTCACCACCGTCACCGCAGCAACTTCAGCTATTGCTGCAACAGGATTCTTATTCTCGATTGCTCCTCTTAGCGGCATTCTCTCTTTTGTGTTGATTGCCTACATTCTCTTCATTGTCTTCTTTGCTTTGATCACAGCTATCGATGACGACCGTGAAGGTGTGAAAGACAGAGTCGCTTCAGTAATCATTCGTTCAGCAGCTGTAATCATCTTCTCAGCGTTGGTGTTTATTGTTTTCTTTACAATTTCAAGAGGGTTCGAAGCTCTTCCTTACTTGAATTTCTTCACAGAAGACATGAGCCTTGCAGGTCCGCTTGATCCGCTAAGTTCCGGTGGAATTCTGCACTCAATCCTTGGTTCCCTGATTCAGATTGCCATCGCTCTTGCAATCACAATTCCATTGGGTCTGATTACTGCTGTCTTCCTAAATGAGATTCCAGGCAAGTACAGTCGCTTTGTAAGAACCATGGTTGAAGCCATGACAGCTCTTCCTTCGATTGTTGCTGGTTTGTTTATCTACGCAACAGCAATTCTCTTGCTAGGTGTTCAGAAGTCAGGTTTCGCTGCCGCTTTGGCAATCAGCGTAATGATGCTTCCAATCATGATCAGAGCATCCGATGTTGTTCTTCGTATTGTGCCTGGAACTTTGAAAGAGGCTTCTCTAGGTCTAGGTGCAGGTGCATGGAGAACTGCATGGATGGTTACACTTCCGACTGCTCGATCAGGTTTGACAACAGCAATCATCTTGGCAACTGCTAGAGGTATTGGTGAAACTTCACCGGTTCTTCTAACTTCAGGATTCACAGCCAGCTTGAACCTTGATCCAACCAACGGTCCAATGGTTTCTCTGCCTTTAGCGATTTTCCAGTTCGTGAAATCACCTGAGCCAACAATGATTGCTCGTGGTTTCGGAACAGCTGCAGTTCTAATGTTCCTAGTTCTTATTCTCTTCATGCTTGCCCGAATCCTAGGTTCAGACAAGAACGTATTCGGCAACTTGGCAAAGAACCTCAAAAAGCTAACAAAGAAGAAGGTCGCACAGTGAGACTAAGTTTGAAAACTCGATTGCTTTCATTACTAATTGCTCCAGCAATTGTCTTTGGCTTCTCAAGTTCACCAGCGCAAGCTGCTGACTATGTTCCTGTCAACGGTGCTGGATCTTCTTGGTCAGCGAACGCTATCGACCAGTGGAGAAGAAACGTAGTTCAGTATGGAATGCGTGTTAACTACGCCAGCACAGGTTCATCTGATGGACGTAACCAATTCAAGGCTGGAACAGTTGACTTCGCTTCTTCTGAAATTCCTTATGGACTTAAAGATGGTTCGGTTGTTGACACTCTTCCTTCTAGGGCTTTCGCATACATCCCACTAGTTGCCGGTGGTACCGCAATTATGTACAACCTAAAGATTGGCGGAAAGAGATTCACGAACCTGAAGATGTCAGGGGAGACCTTGACCAAAGTCTTCACCGGAGTAATTACTTCTTGGGACGACAAAGCGATTGCTGAGGAGAACCCTGGCATTTCACTTCCGAAGAGAAAGATTGTTCCAGTAGTTCGATCAGACGGTTCCGGATCCACTGCTCAGTTCACATCTTGGATGGCAGATGAGCACACAAAGATTTGGGATGACTACTGCAAGCTAGCTGGTCGTTCAACTCCTTGTGGTCTTACATCTAACTACCCAGTTGTTTCTGGAAAGGGATATGTTTCTCAGCCAGGTTCCCAGGGTGTCTCTGGTTATGTTTCTCAGAACGCTAACGAAGGAACAATTACTTACGTTGAGTATTCCTACGCGTTGAAGACTGGTTTCCCAGTAGTGAAGCTTTTGAATGATTCAGATCACTATGTGCTTCCAACTGCATCAAATGTTGCGGTAGCTCTTCTGGAAGCAAAGATTGATACTCGACCTGGTAACTCTTATCTAACTCAGATTCTTACTGGCGTTTACAACTCAAAAGATCCAAGAGCGTATCCGCTGTCCAGCTACTCATACTTGATCGTTCCAACTGCTGTTTCAGGTTCATTTACAGCAGCTAAGGGAGCCACTCTTGGAGACTTTGCCTACTACTACCTATGTGAAGGTCAGCAGCAGGCTGAGGTCCTTGGTTACTCTCCACTTCCAATCAACTTGGTAAAGGCTGGTCTAGAGCAGGTTAAGAAGATTCCTGGTGTGAACGCTAAGAATAAGGATGTTGCTAAGTGCAACAACCCAACTTTCTCCTCTGATGGAACTAACCTTTTGGCGAAGAACGCACCAATGCCGCCAGCTGCCGATAAGTTGGGCTACACAGGAACTGATCCAGGTGCTGGTGGAGTAGTTGATCCAGGTACTGACCCAGGAACAGATCCAGGCACTGATCCTGGTACAGATCCAGGTACTGATCCAGGAGCAAACCCTGGCACTGGTGGGAACTCTGGAGGGGGCGGTTACGTCGATAATGGAGGA
>JBEDLY010000039.1:0-9090 GCA_041171365.1 Actinomycetota bacterium
ACGAAAAGAACTCGAAGCAATAATTCATCCACTTGTCAGGGCTCGTGCTCAGGAATTGATTTCAGCACTGCCAGAAGATGCGATGGTCATCTACACTGTTCCATTGCTGGTTGAGGCAAATGTTTCGTTGCCTTTTGACGCGATCGTGAGTGTGGAAGCTCCTGAGATTGACCGGGTTAATCGTCTAGTCGCCAGCAGAGGTCTTTCTCCAGACCAAGCTTTAGCGAGAGTCAAGGCTCAAGCATCAGCCATAGAGAGAGCGGCAGCAGCTGATTTCATTCTGAATTCAAACCAACCGCTTGTAGCGTTACTTGCCGACGCTAGCGCTCTATGGAGAAAGTTTGAAGCAATCAACCAGGGGAGAAGTAAGTGAAGGGACCTACCAGAACCTTTGCTCCATTCGAAGTAATTAGTGCATACAAACCCTCCGGTGATCAACCGACGGCAATCGCTGAACTAACTGACCGAATCAATAACGGTGAAAAGGATGTCGTTCTTCTTGGTGCCACCGGAACTGGTAAATCAGCCACTACAGCATGGTTGATTGAGAAGTTGCAGAGACCAACTCTGGTACTTGCTCACAATAAGACTCTTGCTGCTCAACTTGTGAATGAGTTCCGTGAACTATTGCCAAACAACGCAGTCGAGTACTTTGTTAGTTACTACGACTACTACCAGCCTGAAGCGTACGTTCCACAAACAGATACATTCATTGAAAAGGATTCATCTATCAATGAGGAAGTGGAGAGACTGCGTTACTCAGCAACTATGAGTTTGCTCTCTAGACGCGACGTTGTGGTCGTTTCTACTGTTTCTTGCATTTACGGTCTTGGTGCTCCTAGCGAGTATCTAGACATGTCTATGCCGCTACACAAAGGCCAGACCATTGACCGTGATGAATTGATTCGTGAATTTGTCACCATGCAGTACCAGAGAAATGATTATGACTTCTCACGAGGTAATTTCAGGGTTAAAGGTGACACCATTGAAATCATTCCTGTCTATGACGAACTAGCAATCAGGCTAGAACTATTTGGTGATGAGATCGAAAACATCTATCAGCTCCACCCACTTACCGGTGAGATTGTCAGATCGATGGACACCATTTCTGTCTACCCAGCAAGCTACTACGTAACTTCAGCCGACCGCATGGGACCCGCGCTGGAAGCAATTGAAGAAGAGATGGCTGCCAGAGTGAAAGAATTTGAAACTCAAGGCAAGCTACTAGAATCCCAGCGAATAAAGATGAGAACAACTTTTGATCTTGAAATGATTCGCGAACTTGGATTCTGTAGTGGTATTGAAAACTATTCAAGACACTTAGACGGTAG
This sequence comes from Actinomycetota bacterium, assembly GCA_041171365.1. Lineage (GTDB taxonomy): Bacteria > Actinomycetota > Actinomycetes > Actinomycetales > Microbacteriaceae > Rhodoluna. The sequence continues at coordinate 1,332 of JBEDLY010000039.1, forward strand.
AGAGCCAGGTTCAGCGCCTTCTTGCCTGCTTGATTACTTCCCAGAAGACTTCCTAACTGTGATTGATGAGTCTCACGTCACTGTTCCACAAATCGGAGCGATGTATGAAGGTGACTCTTCCAGAAAGAGAACGCTAGTCGAACATGGATTTAGACTTCCTTCAGCTATGGACAATCGCCCATTGAAGTGGCCTGAGTTCCTAGAGCGCGTTGGCCAGACTGTTTATCTATCTGCCACACCAGGTAAGTATGAACTCGGCGTTGCTGATGGGGCAGTAGAGCAGATTATTCGACCTACCGGATTGGTTGATCCTCAAATCGTAATCAAGCCATCTAAGGGTCAAATTGATGACCTGTTGGAAGAGATTCGCATCCGCACCGCTAAGGATGAGCGAGTGCTCGTAACGACTCTGACCAAGAAGATGTCAGAGGAACTTACTGAGTTCCTAACCGAAGCTGGCGTGAGAGTTCGTTACCTACACAGTGACGTCGATACCTTGCGAAGAGTTGAGCTACTTAGAGAACTGAGAAGTGGCGTTTATGACGTTCTGGTTGGTATCAACTTGCTACGAGAAGGACTTGATTTACCTGAAGTTTCTTTGGTCAGCATTCTTGATGCTGATAAAGAAGGATTCCTGCGTTCAACTACCTCATTGATTCAAACTATTGGTCGTGCTGCTAGAAACGTAAGCGGTGAAGTCCACATGTATGCCGACAGAATCACGGACTCAATGGCTAGAGCCATTGATGAAACCAATCGTCGTAGGGAAAAACAGGTCGCCTATAACGTTGCTAATGGCGTTGATCCTCAACCTCTTCGTAAGAAGATTGCTGACATCACAGATAGCATCCTTCGTGAAGAGCAAGATACAGCCGAACTTCTTGATAACGCCAAGAACAAGCGAACTGGAAACAAGGGCGTTACTCCTCTCAAGGCCAGACCTAACCAGAATGCTAGCTACGACGAGTTGTTGGACTTGGTCGTTGATCTTGACCAGCAAATGAAAGCAGCGGCCGCAGAACTCAAGTTCGAACTGGCGGCAAGGTTGAGGGACGAGATAAGTGAACTTAAGTACACCTTGAGACAGATTGACAAGGTTTAGCTCAACCTAGGGCGTTAAACTGGTGCAATGCCGCACATCAGCCTCCCAACCAAAGACAAACTAGTCATCAAAGGTGCCAGGGTTCACAACCTCAAGAACCTAAACCTTGAAATTCCTAAGAACTCAATGGTTGTGTTCACTGGACTCAGCGGTTCAGGTAAGTCATCTCTTGCCTTTGACACCATCTTTGCCGAAGGTCAGCGACGCTATGTAGAGTCTCTCAGTGCTTATGCAAGGCAGTTCCTAGGTCAAGTAGACAGACCTGATGTTGACTTCATCGAGGGTCTATCCCCAGCAGTTTCTATCGACCAGAAATCAACAAACAGAAACCCACGTTCAACTGTTGGAACCATCACCGAGATTCATGACTACCTAAGACTCTTATGGGCTCGTATTGGTGTCCCGCACTGTGCTGAATGTGGCGAAAAGATCACAAAGCAAACAGCTCAACAAATTGTGGATCAAATCATGCAGATTAAGGTCGGTACCAAGTATCAAATCCTGGCTCAGGTAGTAGACCAGAAGAAGGGCGAGTTCTCAGACCTTTTCCGAGACTTACTCAGTCAAGGTTTCGCTAGAGCAGTCGTTGATGGTGAAGTGATTCAACTAACCGACGCTAAGCCACTGAAGAAGACATACAAGCACGACATCTCGGTTGTTATCGACCGTCTAGTCGCCAAAGAAGACATCACCCAAAGACTTACGGACTCCGTTGAGACCGCCCTGAAGGTCGCCAACGGAAGACTCACTATTGACCTCGTTGACGTCAAGGGTGAGGGCAAATACAGAAACTTCAGTGAGAAGATGTCCTGCCCGAATGAGCACACGCTAGCTCTGACTGAGATCGAACCTAGAACTTTCTCTTTCAACGCGCCTTTCGGAGCTTGTCCTAAATGTTCTGGTCTAGGTATCAAGATGGCTGTTGACAAGGAACTAATCATTGGAGATGTTTCAGAGTCAATCAACGGTGGTGTCATTAGACCATGGTCAACTCAAGGTAAAGGTCTCTTCACTTACTACACAAGACTCCTGACTGGTCTTGCAAAAGATCTAGATTTCTCTTTAAATACTCCTTGGCAAGATCTGCCTGAAGAAGTTCAAGATGCAGTTCTCTACGGTAATAACTTTGAAGTTCAGATGAAGTGGAAGAACAAGTACGGTCGTGAACTCAAATACACAACCGGATTTGAAGGCGCACTGAACTACATTGAACGTAAGTATCTAGAAGCCGATAACGATTGGGCTCGAGGTAAGTGGTCAGAGTATCTTCGTGAGACTCCATGTCCGGACTGCAATGGAGCCCGCCTTCGTCCTGAAGTTCTAGCTGTGAAGGTTGCTAACACTTCTATTGCCGATGTCTGTTTTATGAGTCTAGGCGAATCATTCAACTTCTTTGAGAAACTCAAGCTTGATAAGCGCGATGAAAAGATCGCGGCCCAGGTTCTGAGAGAGATCCGTTCCAGACTTGATTTCCTAATTGCTGTTGGTCTTGATTACCTCTCACTTGAAAGAGCTGCAGCAACACTGTCCGGTGGAGAAGCTCAAAGAATTAGATTGGCTACCCAAATTGGTGCAGGTCTAACTGGAGTTCTATATGTTCTAGACGAGCCAAGCATCGGTCTTCATCAGAGAGATAACATGCGTTTGATCGACACCTTGATCAAACTACGTGATCTAGGTAACACCCTCATCGTGGTTGAGCACGACGAAGACACCATCAAGGCTGCCGACTGGCTAGTCGACATCGGCCCTGGTGCCGGAGTCAATGGTGGTGAAGTAGTTCACAGCGGAAGCTACAAGGCAATTCTTACCAACAAAGAGTCCATTACCGGCGCTTTCCTAAGTGGTCGAGAGTCAATCCAAACTCCTAAGAAGAGAAGACCAGTAGACGAAGATCGTCACATCAAGGTCATAGGAGCTAGAGAAAACAACCTAAAGAACATAGATGTGACATTCCCGCTTGGTACTTTCACATCGGTAACAGGTGTCAGTGGTTCTGGAAAATCATCATTGGTAAATGACGTACTTTACGAAGTTCTAGCCAACAAGCTCAACGGTGCTAAGGGAGTCGCTGGTAAGCACACTCGTGTTGAGGGACTAGAACAATTAGACAAAGTTGTTCACGTAGACCAGAACCCAATTGGTAGAACCCCTAGATCAAACCCTGCTACCTACACAGGTGTTTTCGACCATATTCGCAAGCTGTTCGCTGACACTCAGGAATCTAAAGCTAGGGGATACCAGCAGGGAAGATTCTCATTCAACGTCAAGGGCGGTCGCTGTGAAGCTTGCAGTGGTGATGGAACTCTCAAGATTGAAATGAACTTCCTGCCTGATGTTTACGTTTCCTGTGAGGTTTGCCACGGTGCACGTTACAACCGTGAGACTCTTCAGGTTAAATACAAAGGTAAATCCATTGCAGAAGTTCTCGAGATGCCTATTTCTGAAGGAGCTGAGTTCTTCAAGGCAATCACCTCTATTTCAAGATACCTAGACACCCTTGTTGACGTTGGACTGGGTTACGTTCGTCTAGGACAAAGTGCAACAACACTTTCTGGTGGTGAAGCTCAGCGTGTTAAGTTGGCTACTGAATTGCAAAAGAGATCGTATGGTCGCAGCATCTACGTTCTCGATGAGCCGACAACCGGTCTTCATTTCGAAGATGTAAGAAAGCTTCTTCTTGTTCTTAATGGCTTGGTTGATAAAGGCAACACGGTCATTGTCATCGAGCACAATCTAGACGTAATCAAGAGTTCTGACTGGGTTGTTGACATTGGGCCTGAAGGTGGATCCAGAGGTGGAGAAGTTGTTGCTGTTGGAACACCTGAGCAAATCGCTAAATCTACCAAATCTCATACTGGAAAGTTCCTCAAGGAAATTCTTAGTTAGAAATGGCAAACGACCTTAGCTTCAGACCCAAGAGTTCAGAGATTCCAACTGACCCAGGCGTCTATCGTTTTGTTGATGAAAACGGTCGTATTCTCTATGTTGGCAAAGCTAAGAATCTCAGAGCGAGACTAACCTCGTATTTTGCACCCCTGAACACTCTGCAAGAAAAGACTCGGAGGATGGTTCTCACAGCTAGAGATGTGAACTGGACCATCGTAAAAACAGAGTTTGAAGCGCTGCAACTTGAATTCACTTGGATCAAGGAATTCAACCCTCCATTCAATGTGAGATTCAAAGACGACAAGTCCTACCCATACCTTGCATTGACCATGAGCGATAGTGTGCCACGCGTTTTCATCACGCGAAACAGAGAAATCAAAGGAGCAAAGTACTTTGGTCCTTATACAAAGACTTGGGCTATTAGAGACACCTTAGACAGCTTGCTAAAGGTTTACCCAATTCGTTCTTGTTCCGCAGGTGTCTACAACACTGCTAAAGCCACCAATAGACCGTGTCTCCTTGCTGACATTGGCAAATGTTCAGCTCCATGTGTGGGACGAGTGACTCCTGAGAAGCACAAAGAGTTAGCCAAGGGTTTCTCCGACTTTTTACAAAGCGGCGATGAGACCCATGTGGAATCTTTACGAGCCAGAATGCTTAAAGCATCTGATGATAAGAACTATGAACTCGCTGCAAAATTGCGTGACAACATCTTTGCTCTGGATACAGTACTGGAGAAGAGCACAGTGGTGTTCACAGATCAAACAGATGCTGATCTCTTTGGAATTGCTGATGATGAACTAGCAGCGGCAGTCTCTTTGTTCCGAGTTCGTGGCGGACGCATCAGAGGTGTTATGGGCTGGGTAGTCGACAAAGAACTGGAGAGAGATCAAGCAGAGCTAATTGAGTATCTGCTGCAGAATGTCTACGGCAAAGACGCTACATTCGCCAGCGATGTGCCTCGAGAAGTTCTTGTACCGATACTCCCTGCTGATTCAGATGCACTCAGTCAATGGCTTACAAACATCAGGGGTTCAAAAGTAGATCTTCGAATTCCTCAGCGAGGGGATAAGCGGGCTCTAGCCGAAACGGCTTTGATGAATGCCAAGCACGCCCTTGGTCTTTACAAGCTAAGAAGGACAGCTGACTTCACAGCGAGATCAGAAGCTTTAGCTGAGATTCAGAACGCACTAAATCTTGAAACTGCTCCGCTACGAATCGAATGTTTTGACGTCTCTCACCTCGGTGGAACAGGAATCGTTGCCTCTATGGTTGTCTTTGAGGATGGCTTGCCAAAGAAGAACCAATACAGAAAATTCAACATCGAGCTTTCTAATGACGACACAGAATCTCTCTACCAAACTCTCACCAGAAGGCTCAAGTACCTTGCCGAAGGTGCCTCAGACAATGACAATAAGTTCAGCTACCGACCTGGTCTACTGGTAGTAGACGGTGGACAACCCCAGGTAAATGCAGCGGCTAGAGCGTTGGCTGACAGTGGAATTACTGACATCGCTGTAGTCGGTCTAGCTAAGAGACTTGAGGAGATCTGGTTACCGAATAACCCATTCCCAATTATTCTGCCTAGAGGCTCTGAAGCTTTGTTCCTGCTGCAGCGAATTAGAGATGAAGCTCACCGTTTCGCTATTACTGCCCAGCGGACACAGAGGAAGTCCAGCATTGCAACCGAGCTTGGAACTATAGAGGGACTCGGTGAGAAGCGGGTTTCTGCCCTCCTGAGACGCTTCGGCTCTGCCAAGCGACTCAGAGTGGCCAGTGTTGAGGAAATCGCGGAGGTGGCTGGAATTGGGCCTATTTTGGCCGCTTCTATCGCTCAGAGGCTCAAAGAGTCCGATAAGTAAACAACTGGCTAATTTCTCTTTTTGGAACTCGGGCGTGTCGCAAAGTGGTTAGAGTTATCACTAAGCAGTTGAAAGGCCTACCTTGAACAGTTCTACCTCATTCGAGTTACTAGTCGTAACTGGCATGTCTGGCGCGGGCCGTTCAACTGTGGCCCATGCCTTAGAGGACATGGACTGGTATGTAGTGGACAATCTGCCTCCACAAATGCTCAAGCCAATGGCTGAGCTATTCTCGATGACTGACAAGGCTCTGCCAAGATTGGCTGTTGTAATTGACGCCAGGGGCGGTGGCCTATTTGAGGATCTCACCGGATACATCAGCGAGATGCAGAGCGGCAACATTGATGTTCAAGTTCTCTTTTTAGAAGCAAATGACTCAACTCTCATTAAGCGATTCGAGCAGGTTAGAAGACCTCACCCGCTACAAGGCGAGGGAACAATCTCTGATGGCATCGCCCTTGAGCGAGCACGTTTATTGCCTCTTCGTGAGCAAGCTGACTTCATCGTAGATAGCAGCGATTTGAACGTCTATCAACTTGGCTCCAAGATTGCCGAGAGCTTTTCAAGTGAACAAAGCAACAAACTCAAGTTGCTTATTCAAAGTTTCGGATTCAAGTACGGAGCTCCGAGCGATGCCGATCTGATTGCGGACATGAGATTACAAGCAGGTCTCCGACTACGTGCTAAACGCTGAAGGAGCTGAAGAGTTCATAAGTAACTATGTAGCTGCCCTGGCACCGGTTTTGCAAGGTTTCCAGAGAGAGAATCGCAAGAGAGTATCAATAGGAATTGGTTGTACAGGCGGAAAGCACCGAAGTGTGGCAACAGCGATTGAAATAGCAAAGAGACTCTCCGAGCTAGACGGCGTTGAAGTTAGCATCAAGCACAGAGATTTAGGAAAAGAGTAACAATGGCATTAACAGCAGAACTAAAGGACGAACTAGCGAGAGTTGAAGTCAGTAAGAGCACAGTTCGTGCAGCTGAGCTTGCAACGATTCTTCGATTCTGTGGCGGTCTTCATCTGGTTGCAGGAAAGATTGTCGTTGAAGTTGAAGTAGATACAGCACAACTCGCTCGACGAGTCAGCAGAGACCTCATGGAGGTTTATGGAGTCGAAAGTGAACTAGCTGTTATCTCAGCAGGCGGAATAAGAAAGACAGCCCACTACAGAATAAAGGTCACAGAGAACGCCGAGATTCTTGCTCGTCAAACAGGACTTATTGACTCAAAGAACCGACCAGTTAGAGGCTTACCAGCTGCACTAGTTTCCGGAAGTAAGGCTGATGCTGAAGCGGTTTGGCGTGGAGCTATTTTGGCTCATGGTTCACTTACAGACCCTGGACGATCAGCAACGCTTGAGATCACCGCACCAGGAAATGAGGCAGCTATGGCTCTGGTTGGAATTGCCAGAAGATTAGATGTCTTCGCAAAGGTGCGTGAAGCACGTGGCGTTTATCGCGTTGTAGTTCGTGAAGGCGATGCGATTGTCGAGATCTTGAAGCACGTCGGTGCTCACGGTGTTGTATTGAAATATGAAGAACTCCGAGTAAGAAGAGAAGTTCGTGGCAAGCAAAACAGGCTCGCTAATTTTGACAACGCAAACCTGATGAGATCAGCCCAAGCAGCAGTAGCAGCTGGTCAAAGAGTTAAGCGTGCAATGGAGATTCTTGGTGATGACATTCCTGAGCATCTAAAGGTTGCAGGGGAGTTGCGATTGAATAATCGCGATGCCAGCCTAGATGATCTCGGAAGGCTAGCCGTCCCTCCTTTGACTAAGGATGCTATCGCGGGGCGTATCCGGCGTTTACTGGCTTTAGCGGATAAAGTTGCAGCAGAGCAGGGAATTCCAAATACTGAGCTTGAATCTCAAGAGAACGACTAAATAGGAGCAAATCATGAGCAAATA
>JBEDLY010000040.1:0-9213 GCA_041171365.1 Actinomycetota bacterium
GGCTCGCTTGGGTAGGAGAGATATGTACCAACACGTGATGGCTTCAGCTGGTCAACAACTGCAAGTAGGTTCTTAGTCAAGGCTTCATTCGACGGGTTGCTACCCTTACGAAGATCAAGAATTAGCTTGCGAATAGTTGCTTTAGCAAGCGAGATTTCATTCATGCCACTAATCTTGCCACCATGAGCAACTCTTTCGCTCTCACCCACGGTGAGATCTCTCTTCGCATCATCAAACCTCGTGATGCAAAGACGCTAGAGAGACTCGTACTTTCCAACAGAACCTGGCTCAAGCCTTGGGAAGCAACTAACCCGCATGGCCCAACATCTTTTGATTTCAAATCTCAAATCAGAGGATTACTTCGGCAGCTAGAAAACGATGAGGGACTACCTTTCCTGATTCTCTATAAAGGTGAGATCGTTGGGCAGCTAAATGTTGCAAACATTCTGCACGGATCTGTTTCTTCTTGCGTTATTGGCTATTGGATTATTCCTGAGGTTGCAGGCAAAGGGATTACCCCAACTGCGGTAGCTCTTGCAATGGATTACGTATTCAAAGTTGTCGGTTTGCACAGAGTTGAAATCGACATCCGACCAGAGAATGAAGCAAGCATTCGCGTTGTTGAAAAACTCGGACTAAGGCCAGAAGGTCTTAAGAAAAATTACATCCATATCAACAATGCTTGGCGCGATCATCTCGTCTTTGCTCTCACCGCTGATGAAGTTCCAAACGGTGTGCTTAATAGATGGCTCAGACGTGAAGTTCCAAAATTCAAAAACTCTGACAAAAAAGACTAAATTATCCCCATTTAGACACGCCGAGAGCAAAATTTAACTTGCCAAGGAATTTTCCAACTGGTAAATAGTCTTGACTCATGGAAATCACTGGAACAGGCGGAATACTACTTTTAGTAGTTGCTGTTCTTTGGCTTGGGTTCATGACTCCATCAGGTAAAAGTGGATTAGGCGATGCAACCAGGCGCAGAAGAAGAGTGGACCGCGTCGTTATCCAAACTAGAGCTGCGGACAAGCAAAAAATACAGGTTAAAACAAAGCAAAACCCTTGGTATTTAGCGGATGTAGAGGGTGTTGAGAAAATCAAGCCTGTTGAAGAAATTCAGAGCACCAGAGTTGAAGTTAATCGTCTTCCTGATCCGCTTTCAGCAAGACTTGGAAAAATTGAAAATGTTCAGTGGGCTGAAGTGAGAGAAATAAATCAAGCTCGCGAAGTTAAAGAAAATTTAACTGCAGAATCTTTGGATGAAATACTTCAAAGACGTCGCTCAAATGGCTAAAAAAAATTAAAAAAACGCGATAAAAATAAACACAATTTAGTCTGCAACTCCCTTATAAATGCCACTAATCTTTAATAGACCCCAAAGTAAGGATGTTTTCACATGGGATTACTAGAGGACCTTGTAAGAGGCGGACGTTCTCGTAAGAACGCCGTTAAGGAAATCAAGCAAGAAGTCAAAGAGGCTGTCGATAAGTTAGACGACAAACTTGATGATGTAAAAGAAGACGCTAGAAGAGGCGTAGTTAAAGCAGCGAAGGCAATTGAAAAAGCCACACCTGAATTAACTGCAAAAGCATCCAAGGCGATCAACACAGCTGTAGTGAAAGCTGCGAAAGCAACCCCTGCTATCACTGCAAAGGTCGAAAAGGCCGCAAACAAAGGAGCGAAACAAATGGCAACAACAGCAAAGAAAGTAGCGGCTAAGAAGCCTGCTGCAAAGAAGCCTGCTGCAAAGAAGGCTGTAGCAAAGAAAGCAGCACCTGCTAAGAAGGCAGTTGCAAAGAAGACTGTAGCGAAGAAGGCAGCGCCTAAGAAGGCTGTTGCAAAGAAGGCTGTAGTTAAGAAGGCTGTAGTAAAGAAGGCAGCGCCTGCTAAGAAGGCAGTTGCAAAGAAGACTGTAGCTAAGGCAGCACCTAAGAAGGCTGTTGCAAAGAAGACTGTAGCGAAGAAGGCAGCGCCTAAGAAGGCAGTTGCAAAGAAGGCTCCAGCTAAGAAGGCAGCACCTGCAAAGAAGGTTGCTGCAAAGAAGCCTGTAGCTAAGAAGGCAGCGCCTAAGAAGGCAGTTGCAAAGAAGGCTCCAGCAAAGAAGGTAGTAGCTAAGAAGGCTCCAGCAAAGAAGGCAGCACCTAAGAAGGTTGTTGCAAAGAAGGCTCCAGCTAGAAAGCCAGCTGCTAAGAAGGTTGTAGCAAAGAAGAAGTAAATTCTTTTTTGAAAGTTAGGCCCTGGTCGTAAGACCAGGGCCTTTCCCTTTACCCAGAAGATCTATTTTAAAAACATTCTTTGATGCTGATCAGGATTCAGCAACAACCCACTCGCAAGCACTGTTTAGTGTTGGGTGGTTGAACTCGAAACCGGTTGCAAGCAATCTATCTGCACTCATCTTCTGGCTGCATAGCAGAAGCTCCTGGGCACCTTCCCAGAAAGCAAGTTTCAAAGCGAAGGCTGGGACTGGGATAAGAGTTGGTCTCTTTAGAGCCTTACCAAGAGCTTTCACTAGTTGCTTGCATGTAGCAGGTTCTGGAGCAGTCAAGTTGTATGGACCACTTGCAGTTGGAGTGTTGATTAGGTGAATGATTGCTCTAGCTTCATCAGGTAGAGAGATCCAAGCCCACCACTGTCTGCCATTACCTAGCTTGCCACCAACACCTGCGCGGAGTATTGGGAGCAGTCTGCCTAAGGCACCTTTTTGTCTTGATAAAACCATGGTGGTACGAGCCAAGACAACACGAACTCCTGCTGGAGCCTTCATCGCCTCTCGCTCCCAAGCGGTTGCAAGATCGGCAAGGAAACCTTCACCACGTGGGGCTGTTTCATTTAGTAATACGTCGCCTGAGTCACCATAGATACCTGATGCTGAACCGCTAACTAGAACCTTTGGTTTGTTGGTGGTCTTCGCCATAGCTTTCACTAAGGTTCTCGTGGAATCAATTCTGGAACCGATTAGTTCTTTTTTGTATTTCTTAGTCCAAGGAAGCTTCCCTGTTGTTGCTCCAGCCAGGTTAACAATGGCATCGATAGTTTCTAGGACCGTGTGATCGAACTCTCCAGTGGCTGGATTCCAATGAACCTCATTGGGCTTGGTGGCTTCACCTCTTACTAGAACCACTGGGGTATGACCTAAGGCTGTTAGCTGGCTCTGCAGTTCTGTTCCAACTAATCCGCTTGCACCTGAAATTAGAACTCTCATGCTTTTCCTAACTACTAAATGGACCGAAGACCGGGTTCCATGCTTCTATTGTTCGCTCGCCAATAACGCCGGCAATTTCATATGGGTCTTGATCCAATAAAGCATTCAACTGCTCGATTGACTCAGCTTTGAAAATTAGAAGTGCAGCAGGGCGATCTACCATTGGTCCACTAGCAAGAAGAGAACCTTCAGCCAACTGCTCTGCTAGCCACTCACGGTGGGTAGGGCGAATCTGGTTTACTTCCTCTGGTTCAGCACTGAAGGTATAGGTAACTGCAAATGTGCTCATTATTTTTCTTTCTTTTCAGATGTGCTGTTTAAAAGTGCAGGTGTAATTGCTACTGCTCCTAGAGCTACAAGCATGGCAACACCATCTAGTCCGGATGCAAAAGCAAAGGATGCAGTGCTTGAGACATAGTCAACCAAGATGCCCGCGAGACCTGCACCTAGCCCATAGCCAATATTCTGTCCGCTACCAATCCAGCCATACACCTCAGGGGTGTCATCTAGTGGAATTGACTTCGCGATAATCGCACTCATTGTTGCAAAGGCTAGCGCAACTCCGATACCTGAAATGAACAAACAGATTCCAAGCCATAGTGGATCTTTTGCATTGAAGAAGATTAGAAGATCGCCAAGTAGCACAACTCCAAGTTGTTTTGTCAGAGCCATAGGGGAGCGAGCTCTGTGTCCAAAAGCAATAGCACCAACTACTGAACCAATTGAGAGCATTGCTAATACGAATCCAGCTTGGGCTTTTCCAACCGCTGCCACAGCACCAATTTCAAGAGCTGAGAATGAACCTACGAAGAGTAGGTTGATGACAATCATCACTCTGACCAGTGGGGTTCTTAGGACACTACCCATGCGCTTTTTAGACCTAGGGATAGGTGCACCTTGAACCATTGGAAGTAGAGCAAAGGTGACGCCACCGATCACCTGAACAAAGACCATCACAACCAGTGGAACTGTTGTGGTGGTAGTTGCAATTAGCACTGTTGTTAGAACGGGTCCAACAATCCAGATCACTTCTTGCAAAATTGCATCTACAGAGAAAAGGTTGTTTCTCATAGCCTCGGTCTTAACCAAGGTCGGGTAAACGGCTCTAGCTGCTGGCTGAATTGGGGGAACAAAGAAACCTAGAACAAGAGCGGTGAGGATAGCTTGACCTTCAGTAAGAGGCGCAAATCCAATCAGCAAGAATCCGATAGGTGAAACTAACGAGCAAGTAATAACCACTACCTTGATTCCATAAACAGCCACTAGGCGACCCAGTAGCGGAGCCGATATAGCTGCTCCAACAGTAGATGCCGCGATGGCTAAACCAGCGACTGTGTAGTTACCAAAGACGTGCTCAAGGTGGATTGCAAAAGTAATTGTCTGCATACCAAAAGGGAAGCGAGCCAATAGCTGAGCAAAGAGGACTAAGGCTACTCCGGGGGTTTTGAAAAGTTCTGCATAAGTGCGCATCCCTCAAGCCTAACCGAGGCCACTGCTACTGGAGTTTGGGGCTAAACCCAGGAAGGTAGCCACATGTGGAGCTGCCAGAAGTCATAGCTAATCCACATCCCACTCCAGATCGGGAAGAAGAATGCAGTGGCTAAGGCGGCAAGGACGAGATATCCAGCTATCCAGTTAGCCGCTGTCTTTGGCTTCTCCGAATTCTGGAACCAAGCCCTAAGCCCAGCGGTAAGTAGAAGGATGATCCAAGGAGAGAATGCCACCACATAAAACTCAAACATTGTTCTATTTGGAAGCAGAAGCCATGGCACAAACCCAGCGAATAAACCTAAGAAAAGTAAGGTTGTGGTTTTGTCTCTTGTTCTAAACCACGATGCAGCCAAGACACTCATCGCAAGCACTGCTGCCCACCAGATAAATGGATTACCTAAAGAAGTTACGGCAGATACACAATCACTGGAAGCAGAATCAAACAAACAACCGCTATCTTTTTCTTCCCAGAAGAAAGCTGTTGGCCTCAGCATGAACAGCCAGGTAAAAGCTTCAGCTTCATAAGGGTGAGCTGAACCAAGGTTGATGTGGAAGTTATAGATCTCTACGTGGTAGTGCCAGAGGGACTGGAGAGAAGTAGGAATCCACGAGAACAAACCGGTTAGGCCATTACCTTCTTCATCTGCCCAGTTCCTGCTCCAAGCATCTTTAGATAGGAACCAGCCAATCCAGCTCAGCAGATATGTCAGTAGAGCAGGGATTGCAAGTAGAACTCCATTACGCATTGCTTGGAATAGAGATGGAAGTATCCAGAATGATTTGGGAAGAGAGTCTTCAAGCTTTCTCTCGACACTCTTTTGAACTCTGTAGTTCAAGTTAGCTTCACTCAGAATTACGTAAAGAGTGAAAACAGCAACAAAGTAGAGACCTGACCACTTAACGGCTGTTGCACAACCCAGGGCAACACCCATGGCTATTAGCCAAGGTCTGTTCCAACTGCCAATGCGAACTTGTTTGCGATCTCTAAGCAAGAAGTAGAAAGCCAGAATTACAAAGAATCCAAGAATCTGATCCAAAAGGGCAGTTCGTGAAAGAACAATGGCCACTCCATCGATAGCCATAAGGAACCCTGCAACCAACGCCCAGATGTTGGAGTTGAATATCAGCTTTGCTGCTTTCATAGTCAGCCAAACGGTTGCAATTCCAAGAAGAGCAACAACGATTCGCCAACCGAATGGATCGGCTGCACCAAAGACAAACATTCCCAGTCCAATAAGCCACTTACCGAGTGGAGGATGAACTACGAAAGAAGGAGTGTTTAGTAATCCTGAAGTGTCCCCAGATATAAAACTTGCATCTGCTGCATCATCCCAATTTCTTTCATAACCACCGTTGATTAGAGCGAATGCATCTTTGACGTAATAGGTTTCATCAAAGTTGAGGCTCTCAGGGAAGCCAAGGTTATAGACCCTAAGCACAGCCGCCAAGATGATTATGGCTAGCGGAGCCCAGAACTCTAGGAGAGACAGTCTTCTAGAGCTGAGGCTAAATCTTTGTAAAAGTGTCAGCACATCTAAATGGTAGTTGCGAGAATGGAGTGTGCTCATACTTGCTGCAACTCCTATCGGTAATCTCTCAGACGCTTCTGCGAGGTTGATTGAGCATTTGGGGTCTTCTAGGTTCATTGCAGCCGAAGACACCAGGACTCTCCTCAAGCTAGCTAGAGGCTTAGATGTGAAGCTAGATGCCAAGCTATTTAGCCTTCATGAACACAATGAAGCAGAGAGAGTTTCTCAACTACTCGAGATTGCATCAACAGAAGATGTTCTTGTAGTCAGTGATGCGGGTATGCCAACAGTTTCAGATCCAGGCTTTGTGCTGGTTAGAGCAGCAATTGAAGCAGGTATAGAGGTAACTGTTATTCCAGGACCATCGGCGGTGCTAGCTGCCTTGGCTGTTTCAGGGCTACCTACCGACAGATTCACTTTTGAAGGTTTCCTACCTCGCAAGTCAGGTGAACGCAAAAAGCTCTTCTCATCTCTTTTGCTGGAAACCAGAACCATGGTCTTCTTTGAGTCCCCTCATCGTATTGATGATGCTCTAAAGGATGCTTTGACAGTATTTGGGGAAACCCGTCAGGCAACAGTATCTAGAGAACTAACTAAGAAGTTTGAACAGACTGTTAGAGGCACTATCCCTGAACTGTTGGAATGGAGTGCTAACCCAACCAAGGGAGAGCTCGTTCTTGTGATTGCCGGAAACTCTGAGGCCAGTGTTAGTTCAGCAACCCTAGAGGATTTGCTTATTGAAGTTGAGCAGGGCAGATCAGAGGGGCTTTCCTTGAAACAATCCGTAGCAAAGGTTGCAGATAGGCACTCTTTGAGCAAAAGTGATCTGTATCAGCAGGTCCTAGATTCCAGAGCCAGTTAAGATTGAACTAATGTCAACAAATTCAAATGGTAGATCGTTCTATGTAACGACCCCTATCTTCTATGTAAACGATGCACCTCATATTGGCCATGCCTATACCGAGGTAGCTGCTGACGTACTGGCTAGATGGCATCGTCAAAGGGGAGAAGACAGTTTCCTGCTAACCGGTACTGATGAGCATGGTGAGAAGGTTCTTAGAACAGCTGCAGCTAACAAGGTCTCTCCTAAAGACTGGACTGACAAGCTAGTTCACGATGCTTGGCTACCACTTCTAGAAACCATCGATATTGATAACCAGGACTTCATTAGAACTACTGAGTCACGTCACGAAGAGAACGTCCAGAAGTTCATGCAGAAGCTTTATGACACTGGGTTCATTTACCAGGGCTCATTCAAGGGTGCCTATTGTGTTGGCTGTGAAGAGTACAAGAACAAGGCTGACCTTGTTGATGGAGCAGGTGAGTTTGAAGGACAAGACGTTTGTGCAATTCACTCAAAGCCTGTTGAACAACTTGAAGAGAACAACTACTTCTTCAAGCTAAGTGAGTTTGAACAGCCACTACTAGATTTCTTTGAGCAGAACCCAAACTTTATTCAGCCAGAATCAGCAAAGTCTTTGAGCAGAACCCAAACTTTATTCAGCCAGAATCAGCAAAGAACGAAGTTGTTTCATTTGTTAGAAGAGGTCTAGAAGATCTTTCGATAAGCAGATCTAAAGAGAAGTTCGACTGGGGAATCGATATCCCTTGGGATGATTCACACATCACCTATGTATGGTTTGACGCACTTCTTAACTACATAACCGCAATTGGTTATGGACAAGACGAAGAGGCTTTCAACCTGGCCAGCTATGTTGATGGCAGCTGACATCAAACCGCCTCAGCAGATCTTTGGTCACGGTTGGTTGCTAGTTGGTGGCGAGAAGATGTCTAAATCTAAACTCACCGGTATTGCTCCTAACCAAATCACCGACAGCTTTGGAAGCGATGCTTTCCGCTACTACTTCATGAAGGCAATTGCCTTTGGTCAAGATGGTTCATTCAGCTGGGAAGACCTGTCTGCTAGATACCAGTCAGAACTAGCTAATGGTTTTGGTAACTTGGCTTCAAGGTCACTTGCCATGGTTAGAAAATACTTTGATGGAGTAATTCCAACCCCTAGTGATTACACAGACATCGACAAACAAGTAATCAAGGTTGCAGAAGATGCTGTTCTAAACGCTGATAGAGCAATTGATGAAGTTGCTATTCACGATGCAATCAACAGCGTTTGGACATTGGTTGATGAACTTAATGGCTACATCACTTCTCAAGAACCTTGGGCTCTGGCTAAAGATGAAGCCAACAAGGCAAGACTTGAAACAGTTCTCTACGTTTGTTCAGAAGGCTTGAGAGTTCTCTCTGTATTGCTAGCTCCTGTTATTCCTAAGGCAACAGCGAAGTTATGGGCTGCTCTAACTGAAGGCAAACTAGGCGAACTAGCTGACCAACCACTAAGTGAAGCAGGGAACTGGGGTCAACTATTGCCAGGAATAAATGTTTCTGAGCTAGAAGTTCTTTTCCCTCGCATTGAAGCAGAAACAGCTAGCTAAGCCCATGGGCACAGAGCCAAATCAAGACCTACCTAGTGAAAACTACATTCGGGTCAGACACCGCAAGACGGAAGATGGCTCATCAAGAGATCTCAGTTACCCAGATGTTCCTGAACCACTAGAGGTTGGCACATACGATAACCACACGCATCTTGAGATTGCCGATGGCGAGAACCCAATGGATTATCGTGAGCATCTTGAACTTGCCGATCAAGCCGGAATTCTAGGAGCGGTTCAAGTTGGTGGTTCAGTTGAAACATCAAAGTGGTCAGCTAGAACCGCTGCCATTGAACCACGACTTCTGGCTGCTGTTGCCCTTCATCCAAACGTCGCTGCCGAATACAAAGATGTTAAGGAATTAGATGTTGCCATCAATGAGATTGCACTTCTTGCTAAAGAACCTCGCGTTAGAGCAGTTGGTGAAACAGGACTTGATTACTTTAGAACTTCCGAAGAACTTCTTTTCCTTCAACAGCACAGCTTTGAAGCGCATATTCAAATAGCTAAAGAGAACAACATCGCTATGCAGATTCACGAC
>JBEDLY010000041.1:0-12674 GCA_041171365.1 Actinomycetota bacterium
GATTCGAACCCCCGAGGGCTTGCACCCAACCAACTTTCCAAGCTGGCGCCATAGGCCACTAGGCGAATTCTCCTGGGATGTATCTCGGACTTGTCTAGTTTAGTTGGGGTTTGGAGAACCCCAATACAGCCAGTCCTAGACCCAATCGAGAACGCGAATGTCTGAAGCCAAGAGTAGGGTGATATCTGGAAGAGGAGTTCAAATGTTGGGTTTATCGAAGAGACAGATCAACTGGCTTATAGTCTTGGCGTCTTTGTTTATTGGGTCTTTATGGGTTTGGCTAGATGGCAGATCTAATGGGGATAACTCTGCTTACATGCTGGTGGTTATCAATTTTGCTTTGCTTGTTTCTTTCGCTACCTACCTCTTTCTAAGCACTAGAGCCAAGAACCGTGAAGCTCTTGAATCTTTGCATAAACAAGCAGCAATCCTTGAGCGTATGGAGAGTGGCGATTTCGAGGAAGACGATTACGTTTTCTCTACCAGAAAAGGTGAAGTTGTAATTGCTCGAGTTAACGAGACCCTTTTGAATGAGTTCAGAAGCAATGGTTCGACTAGCTCCGGAGGCTTTGGAGGAGTGAGTCTTCCAGTGTTTGGAAATGTAAGAGCAAACGTTGGCGGCTACTCAGGTAGAAGTAGAAGAAACCCAGAAGAATCAACTCCAATAGATGTTGGTACTTCTACCTACACAAATCAAAGAATTGTCTTTGCTGGAGAGAACGTTGTTCGTGAGTTTGATCTAGATAAGCTTGTGAACCTGGAGGCAGGGGACAACGGAGTAACTCTGACTATTGCAGTTTCAAATAGGGACAAAGCATCAATGCTGTCCGCAGTCAACTACGACGATCTGACCCCAGGAATAGCTGCCAGTATCGCTGTGGCCTATCAAGAGGGCGGCCAGGCTTTAGCTTTGGAAAAGATTAGAGAAACCAGGCAGCAAATAGCCGACGCTATCGCCCTGCAGCAGGCCAAATAATTCAGAAGAGTTGTACCAAGCGTTAGTTGAAATCAGCGTCTCTCGGGCTATCTAGTCTGAGCCTTTAGAGTCTAGGTTTGAGAGAAATCTTAACCATAGGTTTAGGTGGCATTTACTTTGTAAACACTCTTCGGTCTGCCTACTTTCGTAGTCTTCGAACGTGCGAGTTGCCATAGTAACTGAAAGCTTTCCACCGGTATTCAACGGTGTAGCGAACTCTGTAGTTAGGGTCTTGGAAACGCTCAAGGCCGAAGGGCACGAGGCAATCGTAATCGCGCCAACAACTCCTGGCAAATACTTCAACGGTTTTAGAACTTACCGAGTTCCTTCGCTACCAGTCTTTCAATTCCACTTGGGCTTACCTAACCCAATGGTTACCAAAATATTGGATGAGTTCAAGCCAGACGTAGTTCACGCTGCTTCGCCCGTATTATTAGGAGCGCAAGCTGTGGCATGGGCTCAACGGAACTATGTTCCATCGGTAGCAATATTTCAGACAGACATAGCTGCCTATGCTGAGCGATACGGCTTCAAGGTTCTTCGACCTTTTGTGGACAGAGCTATGGCTAATTTCCACGCTGGAGCAACAATAAACCTGGCTCCAACAACAGAGGTGTCCGAGTACCTGACAAGAATAGGCTTGAGCAATGTTTCAGTGTGGGGCAGAGGAGTAGATCTAGATCTCTATCACCCAAACCGTAAGGCTGGCGAAGGAGCGTTGAAGCTCCGAAACCAAATTGCTACAAATGGTGAAAAGATTGTTGGCTTTGTTGGTCGACTTGCAGCAGAAAAGCAGGTTGGAAGATTTAGCGAACTATTCAATATCCCAAATACCTCATTCCTGATTGTTGGGGATGGGCCTGAACGGGAGTCGTTAGAGAACAAGTTCACCGGAGCTAACGTAAATTTCGTTGGTAAGAAGAGTGGGGAAGAGCTAGCTGATTGCTATGCAAGCATGGATGCGTTCGTGCATTTCGGAACAGAAGAGACTTTCGGGCAAACCATTCAGGAAGCACAAGCTGCTGGTGTTCCAGTCCTAGCTCCAAATTCCGGAGGGCCAAAATTCCTAATTGAATCCGGAGCATCAGGATTCCTGATTGATCCTCTGGAACCAAATGGTTTCACCCCAGTTCTTGAAACTGTGCTGAATAACTCTGACCTAGCCGCTCGAATCGGCGAGGGAGGAAGACGTAGCGTTCTTGATAAGTCTTGGGCTGCTAACAATGCCAAGCTCATAGAGTTCTATGAATCAGCCATTACTGAAGTCAGAGCGTCAGATCCAAGAAGGCTTCTCGTTGCTTGATCCTCAGGTACTAATTGAATCCTTTGGCACCCTTGCGGTCCTTGGGGTTGGGCTAATTCTCTTTATTGAGACAGCAACTATTCTGGGGTCTTTTCTGCCAGGGGACTCTCTAATTTTTATTCTTGGAATTACTCTCAGCACAACTCTGAACTTTCCAATCTGGCTAGCTGTCCCGATAGTTATAGTTTCAGCTGTTGCTGGAAGCCAAGTTGGTTATTGGACAGGTAGAAAACTAGGCCCTGCAATACTGAATAAACGCAAGAGAAACTTCATTTTCAACGAAGAGAACATTGCGAAGTCACACGCAATAATCGAGAAGTATGGCCCGAGAGCAATAGTTCTGGCTAGGTTCATTCCCATACTCAGAGCGCTAGTGCCAATGTTCATGGGCATGATGAATATGGACAGCAAGAAGTACTTGAAATACAACATTATTGGAGCGCTGCTGTGGGGTGGCGGCCTATTACTTCTAGGTTGGGGACTAGGTAACCTGCCGATTGTGAAAGAGCACGTTGAGCTCTGGGTGATTGGCTTTGTAGTCCTAAGTTCTTTGCCACTGCCGTTTGAATTGGCTCGAGACTATTTGAATCGTAAGAGAGCTAAGAAGCTTTTAGATAGTCAGAACTAAGCGATCCTGCTGAAACATAGTTTCGAGCTGGCTCAAAATCCATTGCAATACCTTTGTATGAAGTCAGTTCTGGAAGTTTAGGCTCCATACCGTCACCGGCAGTAACACCTCTCGCTCTTCTGATCATGAATGGAATGACATGAATTACAAACCAACGTGTGGTGCCAACCAGTCCACGCTTTGGAATCCAAATTTCACAGTCGTCAAATTCACTCTGTCGATATCTAAGTTGGAGTAGTTCGGCTGCCTTGTTGGCTACTTTGATGTGTCCTGGTCCAGAGAAGTGAACCATATCCTCTGCCCAGTATCTGACTTCGGCCAGTGAGTCTATGCGGTGAACATCGTGGATCGGAACATTCAGCTCTTTGGCTACTCTTTCAATCATTTCCGTCATGGTTGTAGCGAGTTTGGCCAAACGTCTGAAAACGACAAGGTGAATCGGGTTGATTGTGTTTGAGACTATGACGTGGCAGCCAGCATCAAGTAGTTTCTGGATTCCTTCTCTAAACACTCTTTCTAATTCAGGCATATTCTCTGCCTTGCAAAAGAAGTCATTCTGACCGGCCATGACGGTAACCAAATCAGGCTTCAGCTGGAGAGCTCGGTCTAACTGAGAGCCCATAATCGCTGCTATGTTAGCGCCTCGAATAGCGAGATTGGCATATTTGAATTCGAGCCCTTCGAGGGAAGCCTCTCTGGCTAGTAGGGTCGCCAAGCGGTCTGTCCAACCCGAATGAACCCGGCGTTCGAGGAAAGAAAAGTCACCTAATCCTTCGGATAGGGAATCCCCAATCGCGACATAACTTGTAAAGATTTGCCTCACAATTCAAGTTTTGTTTAACGAGTTAAATCCAGGTGAAGTTGGGGGTATGTGTTGATTAAGTGAAGGTTAAGCCCTTGGCTTGGCTGGTTTAGAATGGTGGAGGACTCCCCGTGCGGCGTCACCTCGGCTAACTCCCCCAGGATCGAAAGATAGCAAGGGTAACTGGGCTCTGATGGGTGTGCGGGGAGTCTTTACTTTTTAGGTAGAGCTCTTTTGCTCAAAGATGATCTCAACGCTAGATGCACAAACACAAGAGTGAGCATGAGGGTCGATTGGAAACTAATCCACGCCATGGTGACTCCTGGATTGCGAATGTCCAGGGGGTTTCCTATGTTCAGTTCGTTACTAATGAACAAAATCTGGGAAAGCAACCTAAAGGCCACGGCTAACAGAGCCAGAAGGTAACTATAGAGACCTAATTTCCGAAACAAATCCGATTTCTCAGGCAACCGCCAATTTTTCCAGGTCCAAACAGCTATCAAGATGGAAAAAATTAGAATGGGAAGTTCTGGCCAAGCCGATCCAAACCATATGCCGGGAAGTACAGCAAGCCCAGGAATTTGCAGAACTAAGAAATCGAATATGTATATCTGTGGATGCTGCAAAACCCAGTTTGTAGTGTCAGCTTCCCAAGGGCGTAATTGAAGCAACAATCCAATTCCAGTTACAAGGACATAGCTTGCTAGGTAAGCAACTAGGAAAACTCTAAACCTTGTCATTGCTAAGCCGACTATGTGTATTTTCATCTAAATCCCCCTCATTGAGACTGAATGCCTCCGTATGGCTACACGATAGCACCTAATATCAGCAAATAGAGCCAGAGCTCTGGTGGAGGGTCATTTTGGTCTTAAACTCTAAGTGTGTCCACAGCTCTTTATCGTCGTTATCGCCCAGAGTCATTCTCAGAACTCATCGGGCAGACTCAAGTTACCGTGCCTTTGATGGCGGCTCTTCGTAGCGACCGAGTGAACCATGCTTATTTGTTTAGCGGCCCTAGAGGTTGCGGTAAGACTACCTCTGCAAGAATCCTTGCTCGTTGTTTGAACTGTGCTTTGAGCTTTCAAGAGATGGTGCTGGATCTCTAGATGTAATTGAAATTGACGCTGCTAGCCATAACAAAGTTGAAGATGCTAGAGAGCTACGTGAGCGTATTGCTTTCGCTCCAACCAGAGACAGATTCAAGATCTTCATTCTTGACGAGGCTCACATGGTTACCAAAGATGGCTTCAATGCTCTATTGAAGGTAGTTGAAGAACCACCTGCTCACGTCAAGTTCATTTTTGCAACGACTGAACCCGAAAAAGTTATTTCAACTATTCGTTCAAGAACGCACCACTACCCATTCCGTCTTGTTCCTCCTGCTCAGATGATTGAGTACTTAGGGGAAATGATTGCCTCGGAGAAGGCAAGTGTTGATGAAGGAGTCCTAAGCCTGGTTGTTAGATCAGGTGGTGAGATTCACTATCTCTTCTAGATCAGCTACTGGCTGGTTCAGAGAAGAACCACGTTACTTATGATCGTGCAGTTGGACTTCTTGGTTACACAG
This sequence comes from Actinomycetota bacterium, assembly GCA_041171365.1. GTDB lineage: Bacteria > Actinomycetota > Actinomycetes > Actinomycetales > Microbacteriaceae > Rhodoluna. The sequence continues at coordinate 5,277 of JBEDLY010000041.1, forward strand.
ACTCTGCTCTTCTCGACACCTTTATTGATGCTTTTGGTAAGGGAGATGCAGCTGAGGTATTTGCAAGCGTTGACCAGGTAATTCAGAGTGGTCAAGACCCATCTCGCTTTGTTGAAGATCTACTTGAGAGAATCAGAGATCTAATTGTTGTTGGTTCTGTTGGCGAAAAAGCCAAGACCGTTCTCAGAGACATCCCACAGGACCAGATTGACCGCATGAGATTGCAGGTTGAAAGATTTGGCAAAGCAGAACTTACTTATGCTGCTGAAGTTATTGCTGAGGGTCTAACCCGTATGAATGGGGCAACCAGCCCTAAGTTGCAGCTAGAACTTATGGTTGCCAAGGTATTGGTTCCTGCTCAAGATTCAACTGAGACTGGCTCACTAGCACGTATTGACAGGCTAGAGAGACGTATGGGTCTTGGGGGTAACGCTCCAGCCCAAGCTCCAGCTGCTAAGGCACCTGCGGCAACTGCTCCAGTAGCTCCTGTTTCAACACAGACTCAGCCAGTTGCAGCGGTTGCTCCAATTTTTATTCCTTCCGTTGCTCCAGTGACTAACCAAGTTCCTATCGTTAGTGATGCCCCTGCAGTCACTTGGGAAATGATGAAGAACTCTTGGGAAGAGATCAAGAGCACTCTGTCTGGTATTTCTAGAGCTGCTTGGCAAAACGTCTACACACAAACTCCAGTAGCCTTCGATGGTCAGGTTCTAGATATTCTCTTTGCTAATGAACACGACAAGACTGTGTTCCGTGACGGTGGACCAAACAGTCCTAGCGAATTACTTCGCAGAGCAATTTTTGAAGTGTTGGGTGTGAGAGTTCAATATCGTGCAGCTGTATCAACTGCTGGGGAACCAATTGTTCAGGTTTCAACACCTAAGGCTGCTGCACCAACCGAACCAATTTCTAAGGTTCAAGAACCTGTCGAAGAAAAAGTAGACAAGAGCCAAGAAGTGAATGAGAAGAGAAACAAGTTGATTGATGAGGACTCATTGGTTGGCGATTCTGTACTTCGTAATCTATTAGGTGCTGAACCTATTGAAGGAAACTAATTAGATGTATGAAGGTGTAGTTCAAGATCTAATTGATGCTCTGTCAAGACTTCCTGGAGTAGGGCCTAAGTCTGCTCAACGTATTGCTTTCTACCTCATTCAAACAGATGACGACCAGGCTCAAGAGCTAGCGAAGATTCTTCTGGAAGCTAAAGAACGAGTTCGTTTCTGTGCAACCTGTTTCAACGTAGCTGAACATGAGTTCTGCAACATTTGCAGAGACCCTAGACGAACCAAAGAATCTATTTGCGTTGTTGAGGAATCTAAAGATGTTCAGGCCATCGAAAGAACCAGAGAATTCCGTGGTTTCTATCATGTGCTAGGTGGGGCAATTAGCCCAATCGAAGGTATTGGTCCAGATAACCTCCGAATCAGGGAGCTAATGTCACGTCTAAATGACCCTGAGATCAAGGAAGTCATTATTGCTACAGACCCAAACCTTGAAGGTGAAGCAACCGCTACCTACCTAACCAGGCTGCTAGTTCCTCTGGGCATCACTGTTAGCCGCTTGGCTTCAGGCCTACCTGTGGGTGGAGACCTTGAATATGCTGATGAAGTGACCCTTGGCAGGGCTTTTGAAGGACGTCGAGTAGTCAGTTAGCAGTAGGCTCTAGGCCCTAAGTGGGCTAAACTGGGGGAGTTCAGCGTTGAATATTCCCCCCTTTTTCCTAATCTGGAGATCTCAATTGGCGCTAATTGTGCAAAAATACGGCGGCTCGTCTGTAGGCGATGCTGACAAAATCAAGCATGTCGCCGCCCGTATCATTGAGACCCAGCGAGCTGGCAACCAGGTTTGTGTTGTTGTTTCAGCCATGGGTGACACAACAGATGAACTTCTAGATTTAGCCAACCAAGTGTCTTCTAACCCTGAGGGTAGAGAACTAGATATGCTTCTCACCTCTGGTGAGCGTATTTCTATGGCTCTACTGTCTATGGCAATCAATGACCTAGGTTCACCATCTTTATCTTTCACCGGTTCTCAGGCTGGAATTATTACTGACGAGGTCCACGGTAATGCTCGTATTGCTGAAGTAACACCAGATCGAGTTGCAGAGGCTTTGAATTCTGGAAACATTGCCATCGTTGCGGGTTTCCAAGGTTTCAATAAAGACTCTAGAGACATCACTACTTTGGGTAGAGGTGGATCTGACACCACAGCAGTTGCTCTAGCTGCTGCACTAAACGCAGATGTTTGTGAAATCTATAGCGATGTTGATGGAATTTACACAGCAGACCCAAGAGTTGTTTCAACAGCTAAAAAACTAGATGTCATTGACATCGAATCTATGTTGGAGCTTGCTGCAGCAGGAGCAAAGATTCTGCACATTCGTGCAGTCGAGTTTGCTCGTAGACACAAGGTAGACCTAAGAGTCCGATCAACTTTCAGTAATGATCCAGGTACCAAAGTTCTCTCTAATGAAGATGGAGTAAATCAAATGGAAGAGTCAATCGTTTCAGGTGTGGCAACCGATAAGTCACAGGCGAAGATTACTGTTATCGGTATTCCAGATGTGCCTGGCAAGGCAGCAGCTGTCTTCACAACTGTTGCTGAAGCTGGAGCAAACATTGACATGATTGTTCAGAACACACCTACCGGGTCTGACGTAACCGACAGAGTAAGTGACATTAGCTTTACCCTTCCAAAGGGTGAGCTAAAGAAGGTTCTTGACGCTCTTGCACAAAACAGGAGTGTATTGGGGTATCGCGAACTTGAGAGCGATGAAGAAATTGGCAAGCTAAGCATCGTTGGTGCTGGTATGAGAACCCACTCGGGAGTTTCAGCAATTATGTTCAGAGCTCTAGCTGAGGCTTCAATCAACGTTGAAATGATTTCTACTTCTGAGATTCGAATCTCGGTAATCACTAGCCTTGAACAAATTGATGATGCTGCGCGTGCAGTTCACAAAGCATTTGATCTAGATGGCGATAGCCCAGTAACTGTTTACGCTGGCACAGGAAGATAAGGATAAATAATGTCTAAACCAAACCTTGCTCTAGTTGGTGCAACCGGCGCTGTTGGCACAGTAATGATTGACATCATCAATAACCGAGAGAACATCTGGGGTGAGATTCGTCTTATTGCATCTGCCAGATCAGCGGGTAAGAAGATTGCTGTTCACGGTCAGGAATTGACTGTTGTTGAACTAACCCCTGAAGCTTTTGATGGCATCGACATCGCTATGTTCGATGTTCCTGATGAAGTATCTGAAGTTTGGGCACCAATTGCAGCAGCTCGTGGAGCAGTTGCAGTTGATAACTCAGGCGCATTCAGAATGGATCCAGAAGTTCCACTAGTTGTTCCAGAAGTAAACCCTGAGCAGGCTAGAAACAGGCCTAAGGGAATCATCTCAAACCCTAACTGCACAACACTGACAATGATGGCAGCTCTCGGAGCCCTTCACAGAAACTGGACTCTTACTGAACTAGTGGTCTCTAGCTACCAGGCTGTATCAGGTGCTGGTGCTGCAGGTATTGACAGACTTCGTCAAGAAATCAGTGCTGTTGCAGGCAGTGAAGTTGGATCACAAAGTGGAGATGTTGAAGCCCTTCTAGGCAATGCTGGTCTGCAGGTTTCTGATTCACCATTCCCAGCTCCTGTTGCTCTAAACGTTGTTCCTTTTGCTGGTTCCCTAAAAGCTGGTGGATTCTCAAGCGAGGAGATGAAGGTTAGAGATGAAAGCCGTAAGATTCTTGGCATTCCTGGGCTCAAGGTAGCTGCTACCTGTGTTCGAGTTCCTGTTCTTGTTAGCCACTCGCTCACCGTGCATGCAACATTTGCTAACCCACTAACTGTTGCAGATGTTCACAAGACTCTAGAAGAAGAGCCGACCATCAAGCTTGTTGATGATCCAGCTAATGGTCAGTGGCCAACACCAACCATGGTTGCAGGTCAAGACCCAACCTATGTTGGAAGAGTTAGACAGTCACTTGACTTCACAAACTCTATTGAGATGTTTGTGGTGGGAGACAACCTTCGTAAAGGTGCTGCTCTCAACACTTATGAAATTGCTGAGCTGGTTGCAAGCGAATTCTAATTTGCTCGGCTAACCTGAATACATGCGCAAGTTCGGGGTTTTATTTTTAGCGGCTATCACAGCACTGGCTTTAGCTTCATGTTCTTCACCTGCCCCAGAAGCAAAAGTGAAGCTACCTGAAAAGCCTTCAATTGAAACTCCTGTGGTTGACGAGGCTGACTACAGCGATGGTTACGGTGGCTACATCTTCCGCGTCGGTGGAGGAACTGTTTGGTGCACCATCAACGTAAATCCTGGCTTTGCTCTGTGTGAACACAGAGATGTGGATGTTACCTATGAAATTCCAGAAGCCCCTGCTTCTTGTGAAGGAGCTTGGGGATACCAGGCAAGACTTTGGGCGATGCAACCATCAGAAGGATTGCCAGCGGATTGGTTCTGTTCCAGCGGTTTATTCTCTGATCCAGAAGAGGCATACAGTTTGCCATCGGGAAGCAAGATCGTAGTTGGCGATATAACTTGTTATGCTGCAGAGACTATTGCTCGCTGTGACAACACCAATGAGCAGTACCTTGTGCTTGGTGCAGATATCTTTGGGTTCAAGAACTAGTTCTTAGCCTTTAGAGTTACAACTCGAACTTCTGGTCTACAAGCCAATCTCACCGGCGCATAGATTGAATGCCCTAAACCAGCACAAATATTAACCCAAAGTTTCTTTGCCTTTAGCGGAACTTGATGCAACCCTCTTGCGTACCTAGTTGGTAAATCACAATTAGTAACCAATGCTCTTCCCCAGAATGGCCAGCAAACCTGACCACCGTGGGTGTGACCGGCAAAGACCAAATCCGCTTCGCTAAGACTTTCCAATACACGAAGGTAAGGAGCATGGGTGATACCAACAAGCAAGTCAGCTTTAGATAGTTTTGCAAGATCTGACTTTGCCTTAGCTGCATCATCTCTAAGTTCATGCGGATCATCTGTGCCGAAGAATGCAATTCTTGTTCCATTTACTGTTGTGGATTTAGCAGTATTGTTCAGATTCAGCCAACCAAAAGAATTGAAGCCAGCGTTTAGGGAGTCAGTATCAAGTTTGAGATTTTCATCTTCTTCACGATGACGGTCAGATGGCTTTAGTAGGTACTTGAGGGGGTTCCTTTTAGCTGGGGCATAAAGATCGTTGGACCCGTTCACAAATACTCCAGGAGTTCCAGACAAAGGATTGAGAGCCTCTAGAACAGGGGTAATACCTCTTGCATGCCCTAGGTTATCTCCAGTGTTGACTACTAGATCTGGGTTTACTTTTGATTGCAGAGTTCTTATCCAGCGCTGCTTGTATTTCTGCCAAGGAGCCATGTGTATATCGCTGATGTGTAGAACAACTATGTCTTGAGAGCCTTGAGGTAATACTTTTAGTTCGCTTCGCTTGATAGCAAACCAGAATCGTTCAATGCAAGTAGCCCAGATAATTACAGCTAGTGCAGCAATTGCTAGGTAAAGCAGAAACTCCACTAAGGACCCTTGCTGATGATTAGCAGGATCGCACTCGATGAAGGAACCGACTTACCAGCTGCAGGCAGTGTGCCAACAACTTTACCTGCAGGAACTTCAGGGTCATTGACGAACAGGGTTGTCTGAGAAGGCTGAGGAACACTAACGGTTGGGAAGCCAGCTGCGTTAATCACTGTTGTCGCTTCAGCTACTGTCATACCTCGAACCTTAGGCATATATGTCTGCCCACCCTTAGAGATGTAGATCCTCACCATGGTGCCTCTTGGAATAACACTGCCGGCTTTAGGTTTGATGTATGCAATTGTTCCTGCTGGTTGTGTTGAACCAACTGGGTTGACAATAATTTTGGCGTTTAGGTCAGCCGCAATAATGTTCTGAGCTGCAACATCTGGAACTTGTCCCGAAACACTAGGAACTTGGATCATGGTTGCATTGACCATGTCCTGAGGCGGAGCATCGAACTTCTTGCCAGGGTATTTCTTGTTAGCGGTTTTCATAATGGTTCGCCAAATCTCGTGACGAACAGTTCCACCGGCTTTGTTGTTCAAAGTAATTTTTCTTAGCGAGGTATTACCAGAAACGTTTCCAACCCAAACTGCTGTTCCAACAGCAGAAGAGAATCCAGTCATCCAGGTGTGGACACCAGAGTCTGTAGTTCCTGTCTTACCTGCAAGTGGAGTTCCATCACCAGTGGCTGAAGCACCACCTGTTCCACCGCTAATAACAGCCTGCATTGCCTTGGTCATACCAGCAGCAACTTCTGGAGTTACAGCTTGTGAACAAATAGATTTTGGAACTGGAAGTTCTGCACCTGTTTCTCTAGAAACTACTCTGTCAATAGCAATAGGTGAGCAGTAAGTTCCTTTGTTAGCTACAGCAGCAACTGCAGCGGCCATAGACAGCGGAGCAATTTCGTTAATTCCAAGAATCGAAGCTGGGTAGGAAACTAGTTCAGTCCCATCTGCTCTGTGCACACCGAAACGCTTCGCTGTGTCTCTAATGTCACATAGGTCGAGCTGGCTAGCCATAGCAGCGAAGCCTGTGTTCACAGACATGTAGGTTGCCTGCATTGCAGTTAGATCTTCAGGCGCTTGAGAGTCGTTGCCTGGAGCCCAGGTACCAACAAGAGAACCACAGCGGGAGCTGAACTCTGATGCGTTCCACTCTTTTACTCGGCCATCAACGTGGTCATTCAACTTAAAGCCCTTAGATAGCCATTCTGCAAGGGTAAAGATCTTGTATGTGGAACCGCTCTGGAAACCAGAAGAGCCACCGTAGTTCTTATCTGCGGAGTAGTTAACCGAAGTGTGACCTGGAAGCCCTGAGTCTGTTTGGTCAAAGATTCTGTTTTGAGTTAGGGCCAGAATTCTTCCGGTTCCCACCTGTACAGAAACGCTAGATGCACCAATCTTTGATTCATCCTTTGGAGGAACCCAAGTCTTAGTTGCTTTATCGGCAACTCGTTGAAGCTTCAAGTCCATAGTTGTGTAGATATCTAGTCCACCCTTGCGAAGAAGTGTCTCTCTGTCTTCTGGAGTAGGACCAAACTCTGGACTGTTTCTAATGTTCCAAACCACATAGTCACAGAAGAATGCGGTGGTCTGGTCGCTTTCACAACCAACAGGAATCTTCTGGATGTTCAATTCAATTTCTGATGCCTTGTATTCATTTGCTTCAGCTTGGGTGATATCTCCTGCGTCGGCCATGTTTTGAATTACAAGGTTTCTTCTGCTGAGAGCACGTTCCTTGTTTTCTTCAACATCAGGACGGTAAAGCTCAGCACCTTTGAGCATTGCTGTAAGCATTGCCGCTTGCGGGACATTTAGATCTTTGGATTTTACTCCGAAGTAATACTCAGAGGC
>JBEDLY010000042.1:0-7491 GCA_041171365.1 Actinomycetota bacterium
TCGATGATTACTTCTTGTGCTTTAATTTCTGGACCTTCCATGGTCCCTCCTCTGTTTTTTATTCATACGAAAGCGCATAGCAAAGCCAACTTTTGTTTGCTTTTTAATACACTTGAGCCCCCGCGACAAAATTTCTGCCCGTTTTTATTTGAGGGATGCGCTGGACAACAGTAGAAAAGCTTGGGAAATATGCCCAAGGTTCACAACCGATGACCAGCAAACCTGCCGTTTTGACTCGTTGAAAGCCTAACAGAGAGCCTAAGAATCACCTATAGGTCCTAAGTTGTGAATAGAAACAGCCCTAAATTGCAGGTGTTTCAGGGCCTTTAGGGGCAACACGCTTGTTGCCTTCCTCAAAGCTCTTGCTGCGTTGGATTGTAAAGATCAGATTGACCACCACAGAGGCAAGACCTACGTAGAGCAGGCTAAAGAGCACGATCAGAAGAGAATCTTGCAATTGTGTGTTCTCCATTGCTAATTGAAGAAATGCCTCGCCTAACTGCTCATCTGTGTAAGTGAGGGCTAACTCTTCAAAGCCTGCTTCATAGAGTTGGACAAAGACGCCTACTAGCCCGTAGATGAAAGGGATTAATCCTGGCACAGGAAGCAATAGCCATTTCCATGAAAAACCTGCATCTCTAAGTCTTCTAACCGTTACTCCTAAGCCAGGAAGCAAAGTCGCTAGAGAGAAAAGCGCAGACAAAGAACCAGTTCGGTCGATCGCATTGGCGACAATTGAAACTAAAACAGTGAACAGAACCCAGTACCAATACTCAGGGCGTGTGGCTGTGCCCCTAAAGTTCACATAATTCTTGAACCCAGCTCTAACTGCACCTACAAAATCCATGATTGACTCCCATCAACTCTTATTACTTTTCAGTCTAGGTCTGATATGCAAAAAGCCACCTCCGAAGAGGTGGCTTTTTGATAAAAACAATTAGCGACGAAGACCTAGCTTCTCAATTAGAGAACGGTAACGTGCGATGTCAACCTTCTGAAGGTAGCCAAGTAGACGACGTCTCTGACCTACCATTAGCAGCAGTCCACGACGGCTGTGGTGGTCGTGCTTGTGGTCCTTTAGGTGCTCAGTAAGTTCTTTGATGGTCTCAGTTAGAACTGCTACCTGAACCTCCGGAGAACCTGTGTCACCTGGGTGAGTTGCGTACTCGTTGATAATTGCTGTTTTCTTTGAAGCGTCCAGTGCCATTTTTATGTCCTCTCGGGGCTCGCTGCGCGGCGCAATAAACCTTGTGTCTAAAGCTCTTGGAGATCCGCGGCCGGTTCACGGCAACCTGACAAGCATAGCCAAGAAAGCAGATTACTGCTAGTCGGGGCTGGAATTAGCCGAGGATTGCTCTGATTTTGTCTAGGTCATTGTTGATTTCAGCTACTAAAGACTCAACCCCATCAAACTTGGCTGAATGCCTAATGAAATCTACATATTCAAGAGTGACAACCTTGTCATACAGATCTAGCCCATCAACATCAATCACGTGGGCTTCCACAAGCCTCGGGACTGCTTCAAAGGTTTCATTGATGCCCACAGACAAAGCAGTCATGTATCTTTCACCATCGGCATACAGCCAACCTGCATAAACAGCATCTACCGGCAAGAATCCTTCAGCATTTCTAGACATATTTGCTGTTGGAAAACCTATTTGACGACCAATCTTCAGGCCGTGTTCAATAACTCCCTGGGTTGCATGCAACCTACCTAGTAGCTTGGCTGCCCCCTTTACGTTTCCTTCAAGAAGAAGTGCTCGAATTCGACTCGTGGAAACAATCTCGCCATCAACTAGGAAATGAGGAATAACTCGAACTGCAAACCCAAACTTGAGCCCTAGTTCCCTAAGGGTTTCAACATCACCCTGCTGATCAACACCAAATCTAAAGCCCTCCCCGATGGTGACAATTCGAGCTTTCAGTGCATCAACTAAAACTGTTTGAACAAACTCTTCTGGTGTGAGTTTTGATAAGAATTCGTCGAATGGCAGGTTTAGAACCAACTCAATGCCAGCTTCATCAAGCAACTCAGTTTTCTGAGTTGGACCGATAAGTGCTTGTGGTTCGGTGCCTGGACTCAGAACTGAGTGAGGGTGTCTATCAAAGGTCACTACAACAGGAATTAGTGAGTGCTCTTCTGCCGATTCAATAGTCTCTGCAATTAGTTGCTGATGACCTAGGTGAATGCCATCAAACTTGCCAATAGTGATAGAAGCTTCTGGAAGACCTTTAGGGATATCGCTTGTTGAACTAACAGTGATCATCGCTTCACTCTCCCTAACCACCAAAGACCAAAGATTGGAAGTAGTAACGGGATGAATCCATAACCCATGCCATAGAAAGACCAAACACTTGGGTGAGCAAACAAAGATGGAACAGCCAAACTTAGTGTTCCAATTACAAGTACTCCGGCTAACTCAAAAATCAAAGTCTTGTTTGCTAAGGCAAAATTACCTCTGGCTAAAGCGAAAGTAGCAACGATATAAACAATCGCTGCTAGCAAACTGAGCCAATAAGCCAACGGTGCTTCTTCATATTTTCTTAGAAGTTGGTAGCCAGCTCTCACAGACGCAGATAGAGCAAAGACTCCGTAGATGGCGATTACAAGTGTGCCAACGCCTCTGTTCTGAGTCTTTGTTTTCATGAATCAAAGCCTAACTTGGGATTTGTCTTAGCCTGAAATCCGGCAAGCATTGATCGCTTAAAAACTAAGCACCAAACCTAATGCCAGTCCAAATTTGCCACATGCGAACTAGCATTACGGCAATAGTCAATCCAGATACACCAAGCACCAGCGTTGACCAGCGAGTCCTTTCGATGACTGCCCAAGCAATGGCAGCAGGCGGAACTACTAAGGCTGTGATGATGTAGCCAAAGAATTCAACTGTGTCACCAACCGCCTGCTTACCCTGAACAACAAGAACGATTGAGACAACCAACTGCACCAATAGCAATGCTTCAACGAGCGCCACCGCCCCCACGCTCCACCATGATGGAGGCCTCTTGAAGATACCTAAGGTCAGAGCAAACACTCCAACTAAAGTGGCAAAGGCCAACTGGAACTGGTAACCCCACTCAAGCATTGGTATCCCCTTCATTAAAGACAACTAATGATTTCAAACTTTGATTGCCAGCTGATTCGGCTACGGCTACTAATACATCTTCAGAAGTTAGAGCTGTTATTTGATCTAAAGGACGAGGAATTCTCTTACCCTGTCTGATAGCCAAAGTTTCTTCCTTGGTGATTTCAAGAGTTGGCAAAATTTCTTTGACTGCTTCAACAGATCTGAGAATAGGTAGCTCACCTTCAAATCCATCAAGCTGCATTGAATTTGAAACATCAAAGGAACCGATACGTGTTCTACGAAGTGAGGTTAGATGACCACCAACTCCTAGAGCAGCACCTAAATCTCTTGCAATAGCCCTGATGTATGTTCCGCTGGAACAGTCAACAACTACGTCAAGATCGATAAAGCCATCAACGCGTCTTAGATCGCCAATGATTTCAAGTCTCGAGATTGTGACTTCTCTCGATTTGAGTTCAAACACTTCTCCTGCACGAACCCTGTCATAGGCTCTCTCGCCATTGACTTTGATTGCAGAAACAGTTGACGGGACCTGGCTAATTACTCCCCTGAGTTTTGCCAATTCCTGATTGATCTGTTCATCTGAAACAGCATGGACTGATTCCGGTGAAGCTTGCTGAACTAGTTCACCCTCGCGGTCATCAGTAATAGTTGATGCACCTAAACGAATGGTGGCTTCATATGTTTTATCTGCACCAACAACAAAGGTTAGAAGTTTGGTTCCTGACTCAAGACCGAGAACCAATAACCCAGTGGCCATTGGATCCAAAGTGCCAGCGTGTCCGACCTTTTTAGTGCCAGCAAGTTTTCTAACCCTAGACACAACATCATGACTTGTCATTCCAGCAGATTTATCTACTAGCAACAATCCAGGAGTAGCCAAAGGTTAGTCTCTGTCTTCTTTATCGATAACTTTTGGCTCTTTGTAAGGGTTCTCCCCTGCCGCAAACTCAGATTCCTTAGCCAACTTCTTGAGTTCATTGTCTCTTGCTCTTGCTTGAGCTAGAAGATCATTCATCTGAGCTGCGCTTTCAGGCACATCATCAGAAATGAACTCAATAGTTGGAGTCAAACGAATAGATAGCTGGTGTCCGACTTCGCCACGAATCTTTCCGCGATGACGTTCGATTACTTCGCTACTCTTCTTCTGCTGATCTGCATCACCAAAGACTGTGTAGTAAATACGGGCATGTGAAAGATCTGGAGTGACACGAACATCGGTAATAGTTACAAAGCCAAGATCTGGGTCTTTTACAACCTTCTCAAGTGCAGCTGCAACTAGTACCTTGATTCGTTCAGCCAGTCTTCTTGCTCTAGCTGCATCAACCATTAGACCCTCGGCTTCTCACGCATCTCGTAGGTTTCAATGATGTCCCCTACCAAGATCTCGTTGAATCCTGCAAGACCAATACCACATTCAAAGTCTGTCTTGACTTCAGTTGCATCGTCCTTGAATCTCTTGAGAGACTCAATCTTTAGGTTCTCAGCAATCATCTTGCCCTCACGAGAGATACGAGCAAGGCTGTTTCTCTTGATTGAACCCGAACGAACGATAGAACCTGCGATTGTGCCAACCTTTGAAGACTTGAAGATCTCGCGAACCTCGGCTGAACCAAGTGCTGCTTCTTCGTACTCAGGCTTGAGCATTCCCTTGAGTGATTTCTCAATGTCATCAAGTGCTGCATAGATAACTGAGTAGAAACGAACGTCAACGCCTTCGCGGTCAGCACGTTCCTTGGCCTTGTTATCTGGCTTCACATTGAATCCAATGATGATTGCGTTGTCAACAGTAGCTAGGTTTACGTCGCTCTCTGTAACAGCACCAACACCACGGTGGATGATTCTTAGTGCAACTGAGTCATCAACTTCAATCTTGAGAAGTGCATCTTCAAGAGCTTCAACAGCACCAGAAACGTCACCCTTGATGACCAAGTTGAGTGATTCAACCTTGCCCTCTTCGAATGCCTTAGTGAAGTCTTCAAGGCTAACGCGCTTACGAGTCTTAGCAAGAAGAGCGTTTCTGTCTGCAGCTTCACGCTTCTCAGCAATCTGTCTTGCCTGACGCTCATCTTCGGTAACTACAAATGTGTCACCTGCACGAGGAACAGACTGAAGACCGAGAACCTGGACAGGTCTTGATGGACCTGCAGATTCAACTGCCTCACCGTTCTCATTGAACATCGCACGAACACGTCCGTGAGCAGCACCAGCAACGATTGAATCTCCAACACTTAGAGTTCCTGACTGAATCAGAACTGTTGCTACCGATCCACGTCCCTTGTCTAGGTTGGCTTCAATCGCAACACCACGTGCATCGCGGTTAGGGTTGGCACGAAGATCTAGAGCAGCATCAGCGGTTAGAAGAACTGCATCCAATAGGTTCTGGATACCAGCACCGGTTAGAGCAGATACGTCTACGAACATGACATCGCCACCATACTCTTCAGCAACCAAGTTGAACTCGGTTAGTTGCTGACGGATCTTGGCAGGGTTTGCACCTTCCTTATCAACCTTGTTCACTGCAACAACAATTGGAACACCAGCAGACTGAGCGTGGTTCAACGCTTCAACTGTCTGAGGCATAACACCGTCATCAGCTGCAACAACCAAGATTGCAATGTCTGTTACCTGAGCACCACGTGCACGCATAGCGGTGAACGCTTCGTGACCTGGTGTGTCAATGAATGTGATTGCTCGATCAACACCTTCGTGCATGCTGTGAACTTGGTAAGCACCAATGTGCTGTGTGATTCCACCAGCTTCACCGCCTTGAACATTGGCATTACGAATCTTGTCTAGCAAACGAGTCTTACCGTGATCAACGTGACCCATAACTGTCACAACTGGTGCACGGTATTCCATGTCTTCGTCGTCTTCTTCGAAGTCTGTAGAGATATCTAGACCGAAGGAATCGAATAGCTCGCGCTCTTCGTCTTCTGCTGAAACAACTTCAAGCTTGTAACCAAGCTCTTCACCAAGAATCTGGAATGTCTCTTCATCCAATGAAGCAGTAGCTGTTGCCATCTGACCTAGGTGGAATAGCACCGTAATCAGCTGACCAGCATTGGCATCAATCTTGTCAGCGAAGTCCTGAATAGAAGAACCTCTACGCAAGCGAACAACTGTGGTGCCATCACCGCGTGGGACTACTGCACCACCAAGGCTCGGAGCTGAACGCTGTTCGAACTCTTCGCGCTTTACTCTCTTTGACTTTCTAGCCTTAGATGAACTTCTTGATCCACCCTTACCGAAAGCACCAGCTGTACCGCCACCGCGACCACGACCACCAGCACCTGGACGACCACCTGGGGCACCAAATCCTGGAGCACCTGCTGGGGCACCACCCGGTGCACCGCCTGGACGAGGAGTGAATCCACCTGGACGAGAAGATCCGCCAGCACCAGCTGGACGAGGAGCTCCACCCGGACGGCCTGGACCACCAGCACCAGCTGGACGAGGTCCACCTGGACGAGTACCAGATTGACCTGGTCTACCCATGCCTTGGTTAGAAGAGAAAGGATTGTTTCCTGGTCTTGCCATTGGGCGAGGAATTCCCATTCCTTGAGCCGCAGCAAAAGGATTGTTTCCTGGACGTGGAATTCCTGGGGTTGGAGCTACTGGAGCAGCTGGAGTTGCTGTCTCAGCAGAAGCAGCATCAGCTGGCTTCGCCTCTTCAACAGTCTCTTCTTTCGCAGCTGCAGCCTTAGTTGCCTTTGGCTTAGCAGGTGCTTTCTCAACCTTAGGAGCTTCTTCTTTTGGCTTGGCGTTTGGATACGCTGCACGAAGCTTGTTTGCCACCGGAGGGGCAATAGTTGACGAACCGCTTTTAACGTATTCGCCTAATTCATTTAATTTGGCCAGTGCCTCGGCAGTTTCAATACCGAGCTCTTTGGCAATGTCGTACACGCGTGGTAGCGCCACTTTATATCTCCTGTCTGGGACCCACCCCAGTCAGGGCAGGCTTAGTGCTTTGAGGAACTCATTTCGAGGTGCTCATTAGATCTCTAACATCATTTCGGCCTGTTCTATTTGTTTGACTAAATCAGTTACTTGCTCGAGGTCAGCTTTTCCGCGAAATGATCGCACAAAGGCTTTTCTTTCAACCGCAGTTTCAAGACATTTCGTTTTCTTGTGAAGCCAAGAGCCACGACCGGGCAATTTCTTTTCGGAATCAACACTCAGGTTTCCCTGAAAATTGGCTATCCGAATCAAATCTGATCGGTTGCCACGCTGGCGGCAGCCAACGCAAGTTCTAACTTGATACATTCTACTGCCTGCATTCCCTAAAGCTCTAGCCTTTAATACAACGGCTCAGGGCTTGTCTTTATTCCTCGTCTTCGAGGTCATCAGCCATGATGTCAATCTTGGCTCCGGTTAGCTTGCTGGCAAGTCTTGAGTTCTG
>JBEDLY010000043.1:0-7874 GCA_041171365.1 Actinomycetota bacterium
AGAGCTCTTTTACCTTCTGCTGAGAAGGCAGCCAAAATGTTGGCAACTGTTTGTGTGTAGCCGGTTCCCGGTAGTGCTTCAACAGCAAACGAATCTCCAGCTACTGCTCGCTTGATTATTCGAACCTGGTGAGAGTCGGCATCTGCTGCCAAAAGAATGTCGGGAAGATCTTCGCTCTCAGCTTCAATTGGCTTACCCTGAGCAATCTTAGAAACGAAAGAGTTCGGTGATGCTGGCAATTCTTTGAGCATCATTGTTGGAACGGTTACCGCGTTGGTTAGAACCAAAGTTCTTTGAATTTCTAATTCAGGAACGTCTTTAGTTGCATCAGCTAGGAAGCTAAGCAGAGTAATTGGAACAAGGTCGGTAGCTTCTTTATAGAGTCTGTTGAGTTTCTGAACATCTAGATCAATGCCGAAGTGTTTCTTCAGGGTAATTACAAGTTCTGGGTTTACAAATGGGTCTCCCACTAGAACTAGTTCGTAGTCACGTCCACGACGAATTAACTCCGCTCCCCACATCATCGCTGGGATACGAAGATCTAGGTTCACAGTTCTAAAGTCAATAGAACCGGCTAGTAAGAAGATGGTTTCCAAACCAAAGTTTGCTGTGAGTCTCTCGCTTTTGATTTTGATGTGGCGAGCTTCGGTTAGAGATTTGGAATATGCGATTGGATCTCTAACTAGGTTTGCTAATAGTCCTCTGTGGCTCTTAGTAAAAAGTGAAAGCCCAACTGGGTGAGACTTCTCAAGATTTACTAAACCAAGAACATCAAGGTCGAGGTTAGTTAGCGGGTTTGCTCCACCGATGCCTCGGATCTCTTGCAGCCAGGCGGTGTACTGTTCTTGGGCTCTGTCTAGTTCACTCATTAGAGAACTAGCCTAACTTTGAGGCTTTCACGAACATCGTAGGCTGGGCTGGATTCGGGTAAGTTTGACTCTTGTAGTTGTGATTTTGCCCTCGTAGCTCAGTGGATAGAGCATTGGTTTCCTAAACCATGTGCGGAAGTTCGATTCTTCTCGGGGGCACTTCTAGGCGGCTTTAGGCAAAGCTAAGTACTCATCCCATTCAGGTTCAAGCTTTTCTGCACCTCTAATTAGCCATGCTCCACCTGTAGGCATCCTCGGTGTGAAGGACAGGGTCCAACCCATTTCACTCAAGGTCTTATCCCCCTTGCTGTTATTGCAGCGAAGGCAGGCAGCCACAAGATTCTCCCAAGTGTCTGTTCCACCCTTTGATTTAGGTTGAACGTGATCAACTGTGTTGGCGGCTCTATTGCAGTAAACGCAGCGGTGACCATCTCTTCTAAGTACTCCCCGTCTTGAAAGAGGGATGATTCTAGAGCCTGGAACTCGAACGTATCTGCTCAACAGAATTACAGAAGGCAAGTCATATTCATCAGTTGCACTGTGTACTTTAGCTTCGGCTGACCCCTCAAGCACAGTTGCTTTCTTATTGAGCACCAAAATAATTGCTCGCTTGAACGAGACCACACCCAGTGGCTCGTAACCTGCATTCAAAACTAGTGTTCTCATGTTGCTTCCTTTCGAAATAACCTGCACGGATTGCAGGTTTTCGTTTCTGGTCAACCTAAGGCTCAAACAAAAAACGCGTCACCGTAATCGGTAACGCGTCTAAGCAGAGAATCTTTGACAAGGACAAACTATGTGTAGGTGTTCAAACTCATGCTTGGCAGGCACAGGGAAGGCATCCATTAGTTTCTCCTTTCAAAGCCAAAAGTTGGCTTGGGAAAAGGCTACGACTAATTGGCCTAGAGGGTCGCAAAACACTCCATAACCGAAGGTTAAGAATTGGTTATCTTTTTAGTCAATAACGCGGGCGAAATAGACGGCATCTGTGTAGATGGTTGCTAGCTTGACCCTGTCACCCGGTCTTGGAGCGTGATAGAAGAGGTCAGAGCCAGCGTAGATACCGTTGTGGCTGTGGTTCTTCATAATCACTAGATCGCCTGGGCGAGCATCAGATTTCTTGATTCTCTTGATTCTTGGGTGAGCTGCCTGTGCGTTCACAGAGTGAGGCAGAAGCAATCCGAACTCAGAGAAGACTAGGCGGACATAACCTGAACAGTCCAAACCGGTAGGAAGTTCTCCACCAAGAATGTATGGAACACCAACATACTTAGCAGCAACCTTCATGATGTCATCAGGGTTTAGTTCTGAGTACTTAGGGTTTGAAGCGAAGTCGAATGCGGTTAGACCTTTATAAGAGCTGTAGTTAGTTCTATCTGTGATTCTCTGAAGATCGTTAGCAGACATAACACCAAAAGATCCACGTTCGTACCTGATGGTTGCTTGGCTAACGATAGCAAGGCTCTGTGCTTCGCCTTCTGCTCCATCTGCGTTAGAGGCTAGACCAGAAATAGCAATTACAGCTGGGCTGTATGCATATGCAGGCAAGCTTGCTGTTGCAGCAACACCAGCGATAACAGACATGACCACTACGGTCTTTACTTCTGCTCTCTTGCGAAGTGGGACTTTTGCAGCTGGCTTGATTAGGGCTCCTGATGAGCTTTCAACCATTGGAGGATTTGCTGCAAAGAACTTTCGATCTAGCTTTGCTGCTCGCTTTTCTGCTTTAAGGGCAGCTCGGGTTTTACGTTTTCTTTCGCTCTCTCTGATAGATCTGCGACTTCGAAGTTCAAATGATTCGAGGACATTAATTTCAACGTCTGCGCGACGGCGGCCAGATGGCTTTTCTGTCAAAACTATTCCTCCTTACAAATTCTTCGGTATAAACCTAAAGTTTTCTGGCGAGTGGGTAAATCTTTACTGCTCTCGCTCCTTGGACTCGGTTGGATGACTCAAGGTTCTACGAGTTTACCCCGAAATCCTGCGGGAACAGATTATCCATAGGCTAAATGGCCCTAAAGCCCAGTATTTACGCAGGAATGACGAATATATGGGCTACGTCAAATGCGGTGAGGCTAACCGAGTTCAAGCCATCTACGGTACTCACCACGACCCTATCTGTGGCCTGAACAGCCTTTATTCTGGCCCCTGGCACTACCTTGGCTGCCTGTAGGTGAGCTAGTGCATCTGAGTAGCCCTGCAGTGGTTCAGCAATTCTTTTGACAATAACTTCTTCATCTAGGTGCTCTATAAGAGGTGTAACAATCTCCCCCATAGCCTTAGATGCTCCTCTACCTAGGTGCTCAAGACCTGGAACTGGATTTCCGAATGGTGAGGTCTCGACGTCTTTGACTAGTTCAAGGATCTTGAGCTCAACCTGTTCGCTCATTACGTGCTCCCAGCGACAAGCCTCTTCGTGAACTAGATGCCAGTCCAAACCAATAACGTTTGCCAATAGCAGTTCGGCTAGACGATGCTTACGCATTACTTCAATGGCTAGGTGTCGGCCTTCGGTAGTGAGCTCTAGGTGTCGGTCTCCTGAGACAACAACCAGACCGTTCTTTTCCATTCTGGCAACAGTCTCTGAAACTGTTGGCCCAGACTGATCAAGCCTCTCGGAGATGCGAGCACGCAGAGGCACATGGCCTTCTTCTTCGAGCTCCAAAATGGTTCGAAGATACATCTCGGTGGTATCAATCAAATCGGTCACCTGATAAGCCTAAATCTTCTTTAGCCCAGCACTACTAAACTTGTGAAATGGCATCGATAATTATTCCCACAGATTTACTCCCTCAAGACGGCCGATTCGGCTGCGGCCCTTCCAAGGTAAGACCTGCCCAGATAACAGCATTCGCTAATGCTGGTGCTGAACTTATGGGAACCTCTCACCGCCAAGCACCGGTGAAGAACCTGGTTAAGCGTGTCCAAGAAGGACTAATGGACCTCTTTCATAACCCAGCTGGTTACGAAATCGTCATTGGTAACGGTGGTTCAACTGCATTTTGGGATGTTGCATCATTCAGCCTTGCTGAAGGTAAGTCACAGCTACTAGTCCATGGTGAGTTTGGTGCCAAGTTCGCTTCTTCCCTAAGTGCTCCATGGCTTACAAAGCCAACAGTTATTCAGGGTGAAGTTGGTTCAAGACTTGAACTAGTTGCTGAAGAGGGAGTTTCTTCTTACGCATACCCACAGAACGAAACCTCTACCGGTGTTGTTACACCAGTAAGACGAGTAGCTGGTGCTGATAAGGATGCTCTATTCCTTACCGATGCAACAAGTGCTGCTGGAGGAATCGACTTTGATCCTCTAGCCACAGATGTTTACTACTTCGCTCCGCAGAAGAACTTCGCTAGCGATGGTGGTCTCTGGTTTGCTCTGATGTCTCCTGCTGCAATTGAACGTGCGGAGAGAATCGCAGCTACAGATAGATACATTCCTGAATTCCTATCTCTCAAGACTGCTATCGATAACTCAAGATTGAACCAAACCCTAAACACTCCTGCGATTTCAACCCTGTTCCTACTTGCCGAGCAGATTGACTGGATGAATGAGTCAGGTGGTTTGGCTTGGGCTGACGCTAGAACAAAGGCAGCATCAGATCACCTATACGCATGGGCTGAAGCTAGCAGCTTTGCAACTGCTTTCGTTGCTAACCCTGAACACAGATCACAAGTTGTTTCAACTATTGACTTCAATGACTCTGTTGATGCAGCTGAAGTTGCCAAGGTTCTGCGTAGCAATGGAATTGTTGACACCGAGCCATATAGAAAACTCGGTAGAAACCAACTCCGTATTGCAACCTTCACGGCAACTGAGCTAAGCGATGTTCAGCAATTGACTAAGTCAATCGACTACGTAGTTTCAAACCTGGGTTAGTTTTTAGTCATGCGCTGGATTGCTAAAGATTCGGATAGAAAACCTGATCCTGCTCCAATCAATGGAACGGTTCGAATTGCTGTTTTGGTTGGAATGATCGGTTTCGCTCTAGCGCTTATTGCTTCAATCGTTTTCTACGATCAGATCACTAGCCCAAATAAGGTTTGGTACCCATACACCTGTTTGGTGGGATTAGTCCTTGGTGTCCTCGGCTGGTTCAAGGCTGGCAACCGCTGAAGCTTTAGCTGCTTCCTCTTCATCAATTGCTTTAGCAGCATCAATAAATGCTTGTCTTTCAAGTTCTAACTGCAAAGCCTGATAATCAGCAAGACGCTCCGACCAAGGAACCCACTTAGGAGCTACTAGAGAATCCTCACCTGGGACCATAACCACTTCACAAAGACTTGGTTCAGTTACAGGATCTGCTTGGAAGATAGTTACCGACCAACGCCAACCTGAGTAGCCAAGTTTCTTGGATTCAAATAGGTAAGTTGAGATGCCTTCGCCTTCATCAATTGACTCGATGAATGAACCAAGTTCGTTCTTCTCAGCAGCTGACTTAGCAGCCACCTCAGCAAATGCCTTAAGGTCAAAAAGATTCTTAACTTGCTTTTCTGGTCTAAGAAGTTTTACGAACTTAGGAAGTTTTTTTACCCTAGCCATTATTTGTGTAACTGGTCAGCAAGAGTTCTTAGAAGGCGAGCCAGCTTTTCAGCACTTGCTCCTTCAGGAATGTGTCCAGATTCGATGCTTGGACGAATCTTGTCCAAAGCTGAGATCAAGCCTTCAACAAGAATGACCATGTCATCATTGTTCATGCGAGCACTTGCTCGCTGCTTCTTCTCTAGGCTCTCAGGAACTTCAATGATGCGCATTGTCATCACCTGAGCACCACGCTTTGAGTCAACAATGCTGTATTCAATGCGAGTACCAGGCTTAATGTCTGTGGTTCCCGCAGGTAGGTTGCTTACGTGAAGGAAAGCTTCCTGACCCTCATCTGATTGCACAAAGCCAAACCCTTTGACGTTGTCAAAGAACTTTACGTGTCCTGTTGGCATAACTACCTCTTTCATTGCCGCAGGGTTCATTTTACTTCAGCCAAGCCAGTATTCTAAAAGGATGGCTAATAAATCATCCTCAAAGAACGTATCCAAGGGCAAAACAGCGGTTCAACCAACGAATCCATTGGAAAAGTACCTTGCCTTCGGCTTCCTTGGAAGCGTTGTTATCTCAATTCTTTCTGTCTTGGTAATTCTGCTAGCCCCACTAATTAGCAAAACTTGGGTTCCTCAGGGTTGGGGAATGATCCCTATCTTGCTATTGCCGTTTGGTTTTCTATGTCTAATTGGACTACTTGTGGTCAGTGCTGCTAGCCGCAAGAAATCTAGTCAGTCTAAATAACCTCAGATGAGCGAAGTCCTCCAAGTTGCTAAGGCTTTAGCTCAATCCAGCGATTCTGATTTAGTAAGAGTTGTTGGCATCAGGTTGATGCCAACGAACACCTTGAACGACTTCTTCGATCTAGCAACAGCGCTGATCAAACCTCAGAATGTTGCAGGAGCAATTACCGGCCTCACCAAAAGACAGATAGTTGCCTTCAGCAATCTGTTGAATCAGGATTCATCTGACGTTGATGGTCTTGAATCTCTAGCCAGACTGTTTCTAGTTCTCAAGACATCAGATGGAACCTATAAACCCCTCGAGGCAGCAACTACTGCATTCAAGCAATTAGTAACTCCTAAGTTTTTGCCTGAACTTCAGAGTTCCAATACTTCAGAGAAAACAGAAACTTTAGCGCAGCAGCAGTTCATAGATTCGCAGGCAGGTTTGAGTGCCTTTGAAACTATCCAGGCACTTACCGAGTTAGTAATTGAATTAGAACAGCATTACGTTCGAGAAGTTGGCAAAGGACAGGTTGGTCTTCCTGAACTAAAGAGATTGGCACTGCACCTCGGTAGAGATGTTGAGTATGCTCGTTTGCTTTATGCCTTAGCTCAACTAAGTTCACTGGTTGGAGTTTCAGATAAACGATGGAAGGTTGGCTCTCAATATCAGAGTTGGCTAACTAGCTCCCCTCAAGACAGATGGCAACTTATTGCCAATACTTGGGTATATCTTGTCGGCGAAACTGCAACATCAGAGTTAGCCAAAGCTTCGAACCTAAAAGAAGCATTCCAGGAGACTTTCCCGCTTGCTCGCGATGGTGTTCTTTCACACATCACCAGACTTATTTCCCTTGCAGAACTAATTGGATTAACTAGTTCTAACCAGATGAGTTCTTGGTGCAGACCATTGCTCGAAGAAAATGCCAAAGAGGCTGTTTCTAAGTTGGTTGAGAATCTTCCAGCAACACAAAACAGAATTATCATTCAGGCAGATCTCACCATCATCGCTGTTGGGCCACTACCTACCGATAAAGAACTAGAGCTCAGAAGATTTGTTGAGACTGAACGAATTGGAGTTGCCTCCACCTATCGAATCAATACTCTCAGCGTTACCTATGGACTTGAGACTGGATTGAGTGAGAAAGAAATTAGAGCTTTGTTAACTGAACTCTCTGGCACTTCACTGCCTCAACCAGTTGACTATTTGATTCGAGAAGCTGCAACCAGGTTCGGCAGATTGGTATTGCGAGAAACACCCACCGGAACTCTTATTCAATCTAGTGAACCGATCCTGCTCACTCAGATTCTGAATGACTCTGCGTTGAAGACCGATATTGTTTACTACCTACTCAGGGAAAGTAAATACGCTGCTATTCGCAAAGACAGTAAAGACGAGATCATCAGTAGCTGGCGTGCTGCTGGTTCAAACGAAACCTCTTTAGTCCAAACTTCCTCTGTTCTAGAAGACATTCAGAAATGGCGAGAGCACGATAAGAGGCTCAGTGAAGCTCCTGAAGGCCAAGATCTAGTCAGACAGTTGGAGATGGCAATTAAGACCAAGGCCACCGTCCTTGTTTCTTTGCAGATGAATGGTGCTGGTAGAGAGTTCACCATTGAGCCAACTGGTCTGGCTAACGGCAGACTCAGAGGTAGAGACCGAAAAGCAGACTGTGAAAGAGTTTTGCCATTAGCCAGCATCACCTCAGTTCGCATAGGCTAGAAGGATGTCTGGGCCATTAATCGT
>JBEDLY010000044.1:0-7750 GCA_041171365.1 Actinomycetota bacterium
GTTCATCCTTGGTAGGCCAGGCTGTTCCATAAATTCTTTGAAGCTGCTTGTTTGCTTCGTTGCCTCGCCAATATGCAGCAGCAACTCGAGTTAGTGCAAAACCATTGCCGATCATTCTTGTGTTTGGAAGGTGTGGACCTCTACATAGGTCTTTCCAAACAACAACACCTTCTTTTGCATCAAAGTTGTCATAAATAGTTAGCTCGCCTGAACCAACTTCAACAGAAGCTTCTCCAACATCTGAATTGCCTGACTTCAAACCAATCAGTTCAAGTTTGTAAGGCTCATTGCTTAGTTCAACGCGAGCATCATCATCGGTAGTTGCTCTTCTCACGAATCTCTGACCACTTCTGATGATTCTTTCCATTTCCTTCTCTAAGGCTTTTAGATCCTCAGGAGTAAATGGACTGTCAACATCAAAGTCATAGTAGCCTAGCTTGGCTTCAGGGTTAATTGTTTGAACTGCCTGAGCTAGAACGTGAGCAGCAGAGTGTCTAAGAATGTTAAGACCATCAGGACTGTCGATTGTGATGGCTTCAACGGCATCGCCATCTTGAACGTTGTATGCCAAGTCTTTAGGTTCGCCGTTGACCTTCATGGCAACAACGGTCTTCTCGGTAAACAAAGTAAAGCCCGTCGAGGTAGCAGGAACCTGCTGCTTTTGACCGTTCAGGACTATTGATACTTCAATGTTGCTATTCAAAATTGCTCCGTTACCTTGTATCGCTCAAGTCTATTCCAGAGAAACTAAGGCATGCCTTACTACTAGAAACAGTCCTGATGGTGTTTCCTTGAAGCATGACTAAAGCGAACACCAAGAAAATAGACGCCGAGATAGCCAAGGCTGAGTTCCAACGCCAAACCATGGCTGCCAAGCTGAACTGGCTTAGAGCAGGTGTTCTAGGTGCAAATGATGGAATCATGTCCACCTCTGGTCTAGTCCTAGGTGTTGCCGCAGCTCCAGGTGCAACCGCATCTTCAATCCTCATCGCAGGAACAGCAGCGGTAGTTGCAGGATCAATCTCAATGGCCGGTGGCGAATACACATCAGTGAGCGCTCAAAGAGACAGCGAAAAGGCTGCTCTAGCCGTTGAACGTCAAGAACTAAAAGACAACCCAGAGATGGAACTTAGAGAACTGGCTTGGTTCTATGAGCAAAAGGGAATCTCACCAGATCTAGCCATCAAGGTTGCAGAAGAATTGACCGCTCAGGATGCTCTGAAAGCTCATGCTGAAGCTGAGCTTGGTATTGATTCAGATCACCATGTGAGCCCAACTCAAGCTGCACTCTCTTCCTTCGTAGCATTTGGTCTAGGTGGATTACTCCCCCTTGTCGCAGTTACTGGCCCTTGGCAGGAATATCGAATTCAAGCAACAGTAGCTTCTGTTGCTGTTGCTCTTGTTATAACTGGTTACGTTGCTGCCAAGATCGGCAAAGCCAAGTCTGGCCGAGGAATAGTTAGAAACTTGTTTGTCAGCGGAATGACCATGGGCGTTACATACGTAATTGGATTGTTGGTTGGCACACATCTAGTGTGAATTAATTCGCAACACATCTTCTTCGGAGTAATGAAGCACTCCTTCAGGTGTATCTAAGACTTTCGGGGAAATAGCTTGAAGAGTATGTAGGCACCTAACGGTGTAATCAAATAACTCAGGATTATGGCGGGAAGCAGTTTGTATCCCTGTCTCACTCCAAACCTGCTGGACAGAATTCCCAACCCGAGATATGTGAAAAACCAAATGAAATCAAAAATGGATGGATAAATGGTTGTAATCAATTTGCCATCATCCTCCAGATATTTTGCCTATTCGGTAAAAGTCTAACGACTTGCGTGGGATGAATGACGAGGCGAAATGGACGCATACTAGACGCAAAAAACATCACTAAGGCTAATAAGCAGATACTTACTGGATGTTATTGGTGGACGATACTGGGTTCGAACCAGTGACCCCTTCCATGTCAAGGAAGTGCGCTACCACTGCGCCAATCGTCCGTAGGTATTTCTTGGAGGTGGAGACGGGATTTGAACCCGTGGGTTGACAGCTTTGCAGGCTGTTGCTTTGGGCCGCTCAGCCACTCCACCATGTAACAAAGGATCTTGGTTTAGACCGCTTCGAGCGGATGACGAGATTCGAACTCGCGACCCCAACCTTGGCAAGGTTGTGCTCTACCAACTGAGCCACATCCGCATGTCTCTTTCAAGACAACTAAACCCTAACCGATTTAGGCAAATTTAGTCAAAAGTAAACCCCGGTGTTGAATACACCGGGGTTTACTAACTTGAGTTATTTAGCCTTTGTCAGCACCGAAAGCATAGGCTTCTTCACCGTGAACAACAGTGTCGATACCTGCGATTTCGTCTTCAGCTGTGACTCTGAAGCCCATGGTCTTCTCAATGATCCAACCAATTGCGAAGGCAATAACGAAGGAGTAGACCAGTACTGCACCTGCACCGATAGCCTGCTTGCCTAGCTGTTCGAAGCCGTGTCCGAAGGCAAAACCAACATCGCGACCGAAGACACCGATGTATAGGGTTCCTACGATTCCACCAACAAGGTGAATACCAACTACGTCTAGTGAGTCATCGAATCCAAGCTTGTACTTCAAATCGATTGCTAGAGCAGAAAGAGCACCAGCGATAAGACCTAGCAGCATGCCCCAAACTGGATCTAGAACAGCACAAGCAGGTGTGATTGCTACAAGACCTGCGATAGCACCAGAACCTGCACCGATAGATGTTGCCTTGCCGTGACGGATCTTCTCAACCAGTACCCAACCAATCATCGCTGCAGATGGAGCAGCAAGCGTGTTGACGAATACTAGGGATGCAACACCATCAGCACCTAGTTCGCTACCTGCGTTGAATCCGAACCAACCGAACCAAAGAAGTGCAACACCAAGAAGTGTTAGTGGAACGTTGTGTGGCTGTGTGATGCCCTTGCTGAATCCAAAACGCTTTCCAAGAACAAGTGCAAGAGCCAGACCAGCAGCACCTGAGTTGATGTGAACTGCAGTTCCACCAGCGAAGTCAATGACACCGAGCTGAACTAACCAGCCACCATCGCTGTTGTCTTCAGCTGCTCCGTAGTTGAATACCCAGTTTGCTACCGGGAAGTAAACAATTGTTGCCCAGAAGCCAGCAAAGATCATCCAAGCACCGAACTTTGCTCGGTCAGCGATTGCTCCAGAAATAAGAGCAACTGTGATGATTGCGAAAGTTGCTTGGAAAGCAACGAAAGCCATGGTTGGGTATGAATCAACAGACTCCGTCAGAGCTGCTGCTGTTTCAGCAGTTAGCCCAAGAGATGCTGTATCAATTCCAAACCAGCCAGGGATACCAATGTATGTTGGGCTGTCTGAGCTAGCGAAGCTAACTGCATAGCCGTAAAGAACCCAAAGAACTCCTACAAGGCCTAGAGAGCCCCATGAGAGCATCATCATGCTCACAACGCTCTTAGCCTTGACCATACCTCCGTAGAAGAATGCAAGTCCCGGTGTCATCAGCAGAACGAGAGCTGCTGAGAACAGAATGAATGTGGTATTTCCTTGATCCATTTGTGCCTCCAAAGATTAACGCCCAGTGTGGGATTGAGATAAGGATGGCCAAAGATTGTTTCAGTAAACCTCAGTAAATGTTTCGGGAATGTTAAAGATTTGCCGTGTCTACCTAGAACACATGGCAGCTAAACGTGAAAGGCAGCGAAGGTACTTCTTGCGGTAAGCGCCTTCAACGTGGTCTTGACGGAAGATTGAGCCCAATTCCAGACCTGTGTAGGCCACTGATACTCCAGCCTCGTAGCAGCGGTCGATGAAGCTAACGAACCTAATCCCCTCGAACTGGTCGTTGATTAGACGAACATCAGTAATCAATACTCGATCAAACTGCTCAGAGACCTTGGCATACCTTGATTGGTGAATGGAGCCAAGAAAAGCAACTAGTTCATCAAATGAAGCTGCAAGAGTTTTTTGAGCTGCATCTTCTTGAATTGCTGTGATCTGGGATGCATCAACAGGAGTGAACTCAAAGTTGGCATCTCTGTGCCTGTAGTCATCACCGTCAATACGAACCATTTGGAACTTATCGGCAACCGATTGGATTTCCCGTTGGAAACTGTCTGCTGCAAACCTGCCCTCACCAAGGGCAGCTGGTGGCGTGTTTGAGGTGGCCGCGAAGCGAACGCCCTTGGCAGCTAGTTCCTTTAGGAAACGAGACATGATCATGGTGTCCCCTGGGTCATCCAGCTCAAACTCATCAATACATAGAAGGTCATACTTTGAAAACTGCTCTACTGCTTGAGCGAAACCTAGGTAACCGATGATGCTCGTATAGGCAAGGAACGCTCCGAATGCTGACTTCTTGCCACTGTTGAAGTAAATGGAAGCTAGTAAGTGAGTCTTGCCTACACCGAATCCACCATCTAGGTAGATGCCGAGATTGGCAGAACCTTTCTTTCCAATTGACTTGGCAAAGCTGGCTGCCATAGTTCTGGCTTCTGACTGACTAGCAAATCGAGAGTCTGGGATGTATGAATCAAAGGAAACTTTGGCAAATTCGGCAGGCGGAACTAGCTCTGAGAGTAGTTCCGAAACGGAAACTTCAGAGTCTAGATCTGCGATGTTTATGAGCATTCAGGAAATTGCCATTCTTTTGACGAAGAAACTTTGAGAGAATAGTAAGACCGCAATCAACAGCCTAAACCCAGGAGGTTTTCTTATGAGTTATCCAGTTGAATCTAATGCACGTTTTGAGCAATTTGCTCATCCAGAGGCTCTTGTTTCAACCCAGTGGGTAGCAGAAAACATCGGACAGCCTGGACTAGTGCTTATGGAATGTAATGAAGACATTCTTCTTTACTCGACAGGCCACATTGCTGGAGCTGTGAAGATTGACTGGCACACAGAGCTAAACCACCCAGACACCCGTGACTACATCAACGGTGAAGACATGGCTAAATTGCTTTCTTCTAAGGGAGTAAGCCGCGAAGACACCATCGTTTTGTACGGCGATAAGAGCAACTGGTGGGCAACCTACGCTATGTGGGTATTCAAGCTGTTTGGACACGAAGACATTCGCATCATGGATGGCGGACGAGCCAAGTGGGTTGAAGAAGGAAGATCTCTAACTAAAAATGTTGTTGAGCGTCCAGCCACCCAGTATCCAGTTGTTGCTAGAGATGACTCAAGTATCAGAGCTTTTAAGGATGATGTCCTTGCTCACTTCGGTAAGCCAATGATTGATGTAAGAAGCCCACTGGAGTACACCGGTGAGAAGCTTCACATGCCTGACTATCCAAACGAAGGTGCCTCTAGAGGTGGACACATTCCAACAGCTAGATCTGTTCCATGGAGCAAGGCTGTGAACGAAGATCAGACCTTCAAGAGCATTGAAGAACTAAACCAGATTTACAGAGTTGACGCTGGTATCTCAGATGCAAGCGACGTGATCGCCTATTGCCGAATCGGTGAGCGTTCAAGCCACACCTGGTTCGTGCTTACCTACCTACTCGGTATCCCAAAGGTAAGAAACTATGACGGTTCTTGGACTGAGTGGGGCTCCACAGTGCGAGTTCCAATTGTTAAAGGCGAAGAGCCAGGAGCAATTCCTGTAGGTTTCTAAGCATGTCTACAACTTCAGAAGCTCAAGAGATTATTGCCGCGTTTGCGGAAGTGCCGCAAAACCTAAAGCTGGAACTTTTGCTTGAGTATTCCGAAGCTCTTCCTTCATTGCCTGAAAGATATCAGAATCACCCGGAGCTACTTGAAAGAGTAGAAGAGTGTCAGTCCCCTGTTTATTTGTTCGCTGAACTTGATGATTCAAAGACTGTACACATTTTCCTCACCGCTCCTGACGAAGCCCCAACAACTAAAGGTTTCGCAAGCATTCTTCAGCTGGCTTTAAATAACCAGAAGGCTGAGACAGTTCTTGCCTTTGAGGACTCATTCGTAGATGCTCTGGGTATTACAGATCTTGTCTCTCCCCTAAGAATTAGAGGGTTGCAGGGAATGCTTATGCGAGTAAAGCGTCAAGTCAAAGAGAAGATGATTTGATTCTCACCGAGGTTTATCCAAATTCAGGTGTTACAAGATCTATCTCCCTAGATGATTCAAGTGATTTAGAGCATTGGTATCCAAAGGTAGAAGGTGTTCGATTCAACTTCGTAATTTCCAACGGAGCATTGTTAACTGAAACAAGCGACAATCTTTCAAACAAAGCTGATCGCGCACTGCTTAGATTCATACGATCTCAATCAGACTTGATTATCACAACAGGGAAGACAGCGAGAGCTGAGAACTTGTCCGCATCCAAATACGCACCGATGCTAATCATCACCAAGTCAACTGAAGAACTTGATTTTCCTGCAGTCACCAATCCAACAGGAACCAATGTCTACATCACCCAGAGACTTGGAACTGTTTATCCAAGCGAGAAAGCTATAGCTATCGGAGGGTTTCAAGAGAGCGTTCCAACTTTCGTTCAATCATTCTGCAGAGCTAACAATTTTGTTAGACCAGTACTTGAAAGTGGAATTGAAACAGCAAGACTTTTCGGTCTAGAAAGAGTGATTGCTGAAGTAGATCTAACCCTCGTAGATTTCACCAATCAACATGAAGCTCACAATGCAGCCAGCGAGCTACTAGAGCAAATTTCATTTGCGAGTCCAAAAGTTGTTCAAGTCCTTAGATTTGAAAACACCTGGTTCTTTAGATTTGAGTCTCAGTAAGCCAGTTTCTAATTGCAGACTGATACTTCTCTTGGTCGTGATTGTAGAGACGGCAATGTTTAGCACCTTGGATTTCAACCAAAGTGACTCTACGGTTGTGACCAGCAAACAAGTGCACATCAAAACTTTCAACGTGCCCATCTGTTGAAGAGTAGAAAATCAGAATTGGAATATCCACACCCAAGCTCTTATTGGCTAATGAAATCTCATCCAAAGCAACATTGCGGTATCCGAGAAGCTTTACAGCTTTGCTGCCTTCGATAGCGTCAATAACTCGATCGCCAAGACGTGCAGACAATCCTGCTCTTTTCGCATGGAACTGCATAGTTGATCTGTAATCAAGTAGCGGAGAATCAAAAATCGCTCCGGAAACCAGGTTGGCATGTGCAGATTTTCTTAGGAACTGCCCAATCATGAAGGCACCTTGAGACCAACCAAATAGAAGGATCTCTTTAGCTCCAAGCCTTTTAGCCTCAAGCACCGTCATCTCAATTTGTTTCCACTCTGTTTCGCCAAGATTTGACTTAGTTATTCCATGTCCAAAAGGTTTCGGATCGGTCTCCATGGAAATAGTGAGTTGGTTGTAACCAAACTCTCTAAATTGCTTAACGTTTCTAAGTGTCTCCCCCATTCCTGCTCTTCGACCATGGACGTGGATTACCCATTTGTCACCTGAGTGAGGAAAGAGCCATGCTTTTGTTTGATTGGGCATTACAACTTCTTTGTAGTCCGCCTCTAAACCAAAATGCTCAGGGTGCTCGCCAAGCCAGCCAGATAGAGAAACGAAACCTTCAACACCAGGAAGAGTTGAACTATAGATTCTCAGAACCTTGAGCGCGATCCGATCCTCAGTCGATTTGTCGAAATCAACTTGGACTAAGGCATGCCCTCTTCTTGAGTCCCAAAATAGGCTCTGCTGACCCTTTGATTGCCTGTCTAACTTCCCGCCAACTATTAGCCATGTGGTATCGCCTGAGCTCTTTAACTCAAGTACCTTCATTTCAGACTTGATTGGACCGGACAT
>JBEDLY010000045.1:0-7322 GCA_041171365.1 Actinomycetota bacterium
AATTGAGACTTAGCCGACTCAACTAAGGGGTTATCTCAATGTCTGAGAAGTCAAAGAATAACGATCGTGCACTAGCACGACATGGCAACATTCACGCAGCCGGAAGATTCCGTGCATTCATGGGCATCTTGGGTAAAGCTCTAATCGTTGTTCTTGTTTCAACCTTGACTGTCACCACAGTTTCTGCAATTCAACTTGCTACTGAACTAGGTCGTGGCGAAATCGATGTGCCAGGCCTTGATGGCCCAAGAGTAATTCCTCCAATTGATGGACCACTGAACATGCTTCTTGTTGGAAGCGATTCACGTCAGGGTGCTGGAAACTCTGCTTTTGGTGACACCGGAGGAGTGCTTGCGGACGTAATCATTTTGATGCACGTATCAGCTGACAGAAAAAATGCTGTTGCATTATCTTTCCCAAGAGACACTCTTGTTCCTTGGCCAGCATGCCCAAGCACAACAGGTGGTCCTGGCTACTACGCACAATCACTAGGTCAGATCAACGCAACCATCGGTAATGGTGGTCCTGGTTGCACACTTCTAACTGTTGAACTTCTTACCGGTGTAGACATTCCATATCTTGCGATGGTTGACTTCAACGGAGTGATTGAACTTTCTAATGCTGTTGGTGGTGTTGAGGTTTGTGTTGCGGAAGACATCGAAGATGAATACACCAACACTTATCTAAAGAAAGGTATGCATACTCTTCAGGGAGTTCAGGCATTACAGTTCCTTAGAACTAGACACGGTGTTGGGGATGGATCAGACCTAGGTCGTATTAGTAACCAGCAGGTTTATCTAACTTCCCTAGTTAGAAAACTAAAGAGCAAAGATATCTTGAGCAATCCTGTTGCTCTTTATAGCCTTGCTCAAGCAGCTGCTCGAAACATGACTCTGAGCAAGACTCTTTCTAACCCAGCTGCACTTATGGGTGTTGCGAATGCACTAAAAGATATTCCAATGAAGAACATCACTTTCCTTCAGTTGCCATCTGTTTCAGGATTACCAGCACCTAACGAGGGAAGAGTAATGCCTGACTATGAAAAAGCTCAGGTGCTATTTGACTTGATGAAGAACGATAAGCCTCTTGTCCTAGGTGAAGTTACTAACACCGGTGTTGGTTCAGAGATTGCACCAACTCCAAAGCCTTCATCGACAAGCACTCCTTCGAAGACTCCAACTTCAACTGCAACACCGAAGCCAACCCCAACGCCGACTGTCACACCATTGCCAGAGTGGGCTCAGGGAACAAACGCTTCAACAACTACCTGCTCAAAGTAGTTATTTAGTTCAGCTTTTTGGTTAGGCTCAAAACATGTCGACTGTAGTCATTTGGGTATCCGATCTCGAGAAGTCTGTTAACTTCTACTCAGCTTTGTTTGAGGACAATTCTCCTTATTGTTCGCAAGAATTCGCCACCGTTCAAGGCTTGGGTAATGAAGTTCAAATTCATCTACTTCCTGAGCAATACCGGTCAGCTCCAACACTTGGTGAAGATAACCCGATCAAGCCTGTCTTTGAAGTTCAGAGCATAGATAAGGCGAGACTCGCTGCCGGTAGAACTGGCGGCAAAATCAAGAGTGAAGTTCTAGAACACAACAACTGGACCTATGCCGATGGAAACGATCCTGATGGCAACATCATTCAAGTTCGTGAAGGACTATAGAAAAACTTAGCGAATCGCTATTGCATTGGAATCAATGGTCAAACTTTCAAAGCCAACCTTTACGGCTTTGACTCTAACTACAATTTCAGCTTTTCTATCTGCTGCTGTTAGTCGATAAGACTTTCCCGTGGCTTTAGAAATGTTTGCACCATCTCTAATCCACTGGTAACTAAGAATCACACCGCTATCCCAAGTTCCAACTCTGGCTGTGAGAGTGCTGTTTACCGAAGGCGTCCCAAGAATCTTTGGATCTGGAGTCTTGATGAGTTCTCCAATGCCAACTTTCAGAGCCGAGGAGGTAGTTGATGTGGTTGTGTAGCCAGCTCGAGTCAAAATCACCTTCGCAGCAATTGATGTTTTGTAGTCAGCGGACTGCAGTGTGTAGGCAGACTTTGTTGCTCCTGTAATTACTTTGCCGTTGCGAAGCCATTGGTAGGAGGTAGTAGCTAGAGCTGGCACTGAGGTGCTTATCGTTAGTCGGTTACCAGATCTTGCTGTTCCATTTATAGAAACAGAAGGCTTTGGAAGTAAACCACCAGCAACAATCTTTGCTGGACTTGTTGTGACAGTAACTGGATAACCCTCTTGAGTCACAGTAGTTTGCAGAGCTAGAGACTTCTTGTGATCAGTAGGTGTTGGAGTGTAAGTGGATTGGTTAGCGCCTGGAATAGTCTTTCCATCAGCTAGCCATTTATAAACAACAGTTGCTGATGGCTCAGCTTGTGGGCCACCAACTATCTGAACACCTACTCTCGCTTCTCCAGTTAGAGAAGCAGAAGCAAGTGCGGGCCTAATTACAAGAATCGGAACAGATGCGGATGTTGCTGAAGGTTTAGAAGTTTTGGTTGCAAGAACCTTCACAGAAATCAAAGCTCCAGCATCAGCAGATGTTGTCACATATGTTTTTCCTGTTTGATTCGGAATAGCCACTGAGTTTCTTAGCCACTGGTAGTTAAGTGTTGTTGTGTAGTCCCAATTCACTGCTGTTGCAGTGAGAGTGCTACCAACAGCGTTAGAGCCATCAACACTTATCTCAGGAGCTTCAGGATTCAATGTGTTTAAGAACGCAGTCAGAGAAGCGGTTCTTTGAGGGAAGAACTGGTCTAGCCAGTTTTGCCAGTATGCGGCTGAACCTATATCCGGATTAGATCTATAGTCATAGCGAATGTAAGCACTGTTTATGATCGAAGCTACTTTGTTTTTGAATGCTGGAATTCCAAGAGTTGCTACTTTGTCCTTCACAGCAACTTGAGCTTTAATCAGAAGTTTCTTGCATGGGTCGTATGCAACACACTTTCTCAGCATCACGCTTCGCTCTTGGTTACCGAAGTTTCTGTATGCAGGACCTCTACCCAACCAATCAAGTTGAGCATCTGCTTCCATAGGGAAGGTTCCGTCCTGACCCCAAGGAATAATCTTTAGTTTTCCTGTGTCATCAAAGACGATGTAGTAATTGTTTTGAACCACATCTGTGTAGCCATCCCAGTTAGATGTGTAGATATCGGTTGCCATGAGATTGATTACAGAAGTCATGTCAGCAATTTTGTTTACTTCTGTCCACCATGTTGCTCCGTCATAAACGGAAACGGCAATAGCGGCATTTAGATCTGCTCGGTTGGTATCACCATAGTTAGTGTCATAACACCAGCTTTGGCTAAGGGTTAGATCTGCTAAATAACAGTTCGAGCTATAAACGTGAACTGGATTCAACCAACGCTTAAGCATCTGACCATCAATTGCTTCGACGTTCATGTAGAGACCAAAGTCTGCATTGTTCAAAGTCACCCAAGAGTATGTAGTTCTAGGAGCTACTAACCCCATGGCTCTGTAGATTCTGTAAGAAGTATCTTCTCTAATAAACGATGGATCCTGAACCATGCTGTTTAGAGTCATGCGTGTGAGACCCATGAACTTTTGACCAGGAACAAAAGCATCAAACTTTAGTTTCATTGGTGCTTTGTCGTAGTTGTTTATAAGTCTTCGAGTGGCCTGTCCCTTTAGTCGGACACCAATGTTGTTAAGTGTTGTGATAACCCCATCGGCAGTTGTGATCTTCACGTCAGCTGTTCGATAGGTACTTGCGTTTGGGTCTGCGTTCAAGGCATCAATAGTGGCCTGAGGCATTGTTAGATCAACGTTTGATACGACTACCGGGTTATAGAACACGGCGGCAGTATCGGTGCCTTCGTTATACATAGTGGTGCTGATACCTGATACAGGTTGAGCGGCAGCAGCGCTTTGAGTTGAGGAAAGCCCTAGAGCGAGAATGAGGAGCGTTGAAAGCAGGGGCTTTCTAAGTCTGAAACTCATTACTCGTCCTTCGTTGTCGGAGGCTGAGTTCTAGTCTATTTTGACTTGGTTAGCTTTGCTACCGAACCGCGTTTGATCAGCTTGGCTGGAAGAACAATCTCTTTAGGTTTGGTGTTACCTTCAATGGTTTCAACTAGTTCTGTAACAGCAATGTGACCTAGCTCTTCAACTGGACGAGCAACAACGGTAATTCCAGGAACCATAGCTGCAGCCCAAGCACTGTCGTCAAAGGTGACTACAGAGATATCTTTTCCAACAGTCAAACCTCTTTCACCAGCTACTTTGAGAACAGCTAAAAGCATGTCGTTGTTTGAGGTGAAGATGATGCTTGGTGCTTTAGGGGAGTCGAGAAGTTTTTCAACTGCAGCTTCTGCAACAACTTGTTTGTCTTCACAATAGATCCAAAGTGCAGATGCCTTTACTTTCTTCACACCTTTAGCAAACCCATCAACACGCTCTTGAACAGATGTGATTGGAATCTCAGGCTGTTCAAAAGTGAAACCCTTAATACCTGGAACAGCAATGAGGAATCCAAGTTTCTTATGACCGAATTCTGATGCGTGCAGAACTGCTTCTTCAGCTGCCACCTCATCGCCAGTTGTAACAGTGGTGAATCTTTGAATGTCTAATTTACGGTCAATGATCACAACTGGCTTGCCAGCGATCTTCTTTGGTGTGAGGTGAGAGTGCTTAGTAGTTGAAGCTGGAACCAAGATGATGCCATCGACTTGGTTAGCCAACATGGTTTCAACTGCAACTCTTTCAACCGCAACATCTTCATCACTGTGTTGGATTAGAACTCTGAAACCCAGTTCCTTAGCTCTATCAATAATTGACTTAGTGGCTCTATCAAAGAAGGCGTTTGTAAAGTCAGAGATAACTACAAGACCGATGGTCTTGGTTTTACCAGCACGCATAGCAACCGCTAGGGCATTAGGGCGGTAGCCAAGGTTGTCGGCAACAGCTCTAACGTGATCTACTGTGTCTTTACTGATACGACCATAGCCGGCTAGTGCTCTGGATACTGTAGCCCTGGATACTCCAGCGGCGGCAGCGACATCATTGATGGTCGTGTTCTTCTGTCCAGCCATGTGCTCACCTTACTAAAACGGGTCTTTTCAGTTCGTCACCAAACTGTTACCTAAATAAGTTGTCATTCAATTTCACTTACTGCGATGATTATAGCACGGAATGCGAGAACCATCTCGCAATTCTCGCAAACTACAAGGAGAAATTATGAACAAGCGCATTTTGAAGGTTGGGTTCGCTGCTCTAACAGCTGCTGCTCTAACCCTCGGCATCACAGGTTGTGCTCCTGAAAAGAAGCTAACAATCGCATTCGTAATGGGTGCAGAATCAGATCCATTCTTCCAGGC
Source organism: Actinomycetota bacterium (assembly GCA_041171365.1). Lineage (GTDB taxonomy): Bacteria > Actinomycetota > Actinomycetes > Actinomycetales > Microbacteriaceae > Rhodoluna. The sequence continues at coordinate 5,352 of JBEDLY010000045.1, forward strand.
AATGAAGGTCGGAGCAGAAGCTGAAGCTTTGGCTCAGGGTGTTGACCTTGTATGGCAGGGAGACCCATCAGCTTACGACGTGGCAACTCAGGTTCCAATCGTAGACAACGTACTAGCTCAGTCTCCTGACGGTCTAGTTCTTATCCCAACAGACCCAACTGGTCTACAGGCATCAGCTGACAAGGCTACTGCTGCAGGTATCGCACTTGCTCTTGTTGACACAACAATCAACGACACAACCAACGCAGTTATCACCATCACTGGTGACAACGGTGACGGTGGAGCAAAGGCTGCTGACGCAATTGCTGCTGCAATTGGTTACGAAGATGGCAAGACCTACGAAGTTGTTATTGGTCTAACATCAGCAACTGCAACCACTAACGTTGGTCGCCAGGTTGGTTTTGAAGAGCGCGTAGCTTCAACTTACCCAGGCATCAAGATCGTTGACGTTGCTTACTCAGCTGCTAACCCACAGACAGCTAACAGCAACGTAAACAACTGGTTGACAAAGTACCCTAACCTAGCTGGTATCTTCGCTATCGATGGAACTAACGCTTCAGGTGCAGCTGCTGCACTTCAGGCTAAGGGCCTAACAGGCAAGATTGCTCTAGTTGGTTACGACGCTTACCCTGCAAACGTTGAACTGATCAAGTCTGGTGTATTCACCGCACTTATCGCTCAGGACCCAGCTGCAGAAGCACGTCTAGCAATCAAGACTCTGGTTGAATACATCAAGAACGGAACAACTCCATCTACAAAGGATGTTGTTATTCCTAACGTAACTCTGGATGCAAACACATCAGACGAAGACTTCGCTAAGTACACTTACGTAGCTAACTAAGTTCAGCGAATTCAACTCCTCGATATATAAAGGACACACAAATTGAGCAACAGCAAGCAAGTAAACGTAGAGAAGCATAGCTTCCTGGATCAGGTGAAAGCCTCATTCAGTAATCAGAGCACTCTATTAGTAGTGACCCTCGTGGTCTTAGGTGTTGTATTTCAGATCACCTCTCAAGGTATCTTTCTGTCAACCGGCACTCTAGGCACAGTCTTAAATGACTGGGGTTCTTACATCTTGCTTGCTGTTGCTCAAACCTTTGTTGTAATCACAGGTGGTATCGACCTATCAGTTGGTGCAACTGTGAGCTTGAGTTCAGTCGTTGCCGGCTGGGTGCTAGTTAAAGGCTTAGGTCTTGACGCTTCAACCAGCGGTAGCGCTGCAACTCCTTATGTACTTATAGCAGTTCTTGTAGCACTGTTAGTTGGACTAACGGTAGGTGCAATAAATGCCTTCCTCATAAATGTTCTAAAGATTGTTCCATTCATCGCAACTCTTGCAACCATGGGAGCAATGACAGGACTTGCAATCATCATCTCTGGCGGTATGCCACTGCAAGGACCTAACAACTGGGACTTAGGTCTTCCTTTCAACTTCTTTGGTATTCAATTACCTTTCTCAACTAGCGTTCTTGCAGTGATGATCATCACTGTTATCTGCGGTCTAGTTCTTCACAAGACCAAGTTCGGTCTTCACACTTTTGCTCTAGGTTCAAACGCCTTCGCTACCCGTGCAGCCGGTATCTCGCCAGCTAGACAAATCACCAAGGTATACATGCTCTCTGGTGGTCTAGCAGGTCTTGCTGGTGCTTACGCATACATCCGACTAGGAGCTGGTTCTCCATCTAACGGAACCGGCATGGAACTGTATGCAATCGCTGCAGTAGTTATCGGTGGTGTATCACTAATGGGTGGTGTTGGTCGCATCATCGGAATCGCTCTAGGAACACTAGTTCTTTTCACAGTTCAATCAGGTTTGCTAATGGTTAAGGTCATTACCGTTAGCCCATCTCTAAAGCAGGTAATTGTTGCATTGCTAATCGTTGCCGCAGTTGCTGTCCAGGCATTACAGAAGCCAGCGAGGAAGTAGATCATGGCTAAGAAAGTTATTTACGAAGTAAGAAACGCATC
>JBEDLY010000046.1:0-7220 GCA_041171365.1 Actinomycetota bacterium
ATTCGACCCTCGTCAAGAGGTTCAAATAAAGCCCCTGGTTGCTGCCGGGGGCTTTATTTCATCTCTGGCCAAACTAACCATGCGTTTAGCGAGCGAATGAAGTTTCACAGAATTAGAAAACCTCTGCTGTTGTTATGAACAGCTCCTTACCTTCACTAACCTTGTTCTATGGCTAGAAGAAGAATCAAACACGAAGAGGGCACTAGTGCCATCAACGCAGTGATTCAAGCCGACAAAGTTTCTCCACTAACTGAGACAGATCCCGTATTTGTGATGGCAGTTAGGTACCTACTTGAAGAGTTAGCTGAAGTAGCTCCAGGTAACTCGGTTGAAGTGAGGGTTCCACCGCTAGGAGCAACTCAATGCATTGAAGGTCCTAGGCATACCCGAGGAACTCCTCCCAATGTGGTTGAGATGAGCCCGAGAGTGTGGTTTGACTTAGCTCTTGGAAATGTGAGCTGGGAAGATGCCTCAGCTGAGCATCTGGTTAGTTCAAGTGGAGTTAGGGCATCTTTGGATGAGGTATTGCCGCTAACCTTGAAGCATGTCCAAAGATAAGACCGAAACGGTAAAGATCCGTAGAGCACCTAAGTTCATCCCCTTTATGTTCACAGGGTTCGTACTAGGTGGTGTTGTGGCATTGGTTCTAACACTTCTCATTACTACCGAAGAGGGCAAGACTGCTGGCTTTATTACCCAAATATTGGTCTATTGCCTAGGTCTAGGGGCAAGCCTTGGAGTTGTGGTTGCAGTGGTATTTGATGCTGTCACAGCACGCAGACTCAAGGATGTTCAAGTTACCAAAAGCAGCTCTAACTAGCCCGCTAAACTATGAACGTAACGCCAAGTTATTGGCGACAATGAAGTCAAAGACTTGAGTTTTACAAGCACGCAACCCCCACTCATAGAGACGGAAACTGCCCTTGCTTCGTGGAGACGGACTACTAAATCACGATTTGCTACCCGATGAAAAGGGACCGCAAGATCAGTGTGGTGTATTCGGGGTATGGGCTCCAGGGGAAGAAGTAGCAAAGCTTACTTATTTCGGCCTTTACTCTCTTCAGCACAGAGGTCAAGAATCAGCGGGTATCGCTACCTCTGATGGCAAGAAGATCCTTGTCTATAAAGACATGGGTTTGGTATCTCAGGTTTTCTCAGAGTCAGCCCTTGAATCTCTAGTTGGACACATAGCTGTTGGCCACAACAGATACTCAACTACTGGCGCATCTTCATGGCGTAATGCTCAACCAACTTTAGGTAGAACCGCATCAGGAACTGTTGCTCTTGGTCACAACGGAAATCTAACCAACACATCAGATCTACTGGAGATGTTAAAGCACAAGTATCCAGATCAAACAGAGAATGAAATCACCGGCGGTAACACAACAGACACTGCAGTGCTAACTGCACTTCTCGCTGGAGACATGGACCACACTCTTGAATCAACAGCACTTGAATTACTTCCTAAAGTAAAAGGTGCATTCTGTCTAGTGTTCATGGATGAAACAACTCTCTATGCTGCTCGTGATCCACAGGGTGTGAGACCTCTAGTTCTTGGAAGATTAGAACGTGGTTGGGTAGTTGCATCTGAAACGGCAGCACTAGATATTGTTGGCGCTAGCTACGTAAGAGAAATTGAACCAGGTGAACTTGTCGCTATTGATGAGCATGGTCTTCGCTCTTCGAGATTTGCTGAAACCAAAAGAGCCGGTTGTGTTTTTGAATATGTTTACCTGGCTCGTCCGGACACAACCATCAACGGCAGAGTTGTTTACGATGCAAGAGTTGAAATGGGTAAAACTCTAGCTAGAGAATATCCAGTTGAAGCCGATTTGGTTATTCCAACTCCCGAATCAGGAACTCCTGCAGCTATTGGATATAGCCAAGAGTCAGGAATTCCTTTTGGTCACGGGTTAGTCAAGAATGCTTACGTTGGTAGAACGTTCATTCAGCCTTCACAAACTATTCGTCAACGAGGCATTCGTCTGAAGCTGAATCCATTGAAGGAACAAATCAAGGGTAAGAGAATCATTGTCGTTGATGACTCAATCGTTAGAGGTAATACTCAGCGTGCACTAGTTGCAATGCTTCGGGAAGCTGGAGCACTAGAGATTCACGTAAGAATCTCTTCACCTCCGATTACCTGGCCTTGCTTCTACGGTATTGACTTTGCTACCCGTGCAGAACTTATTGCAACAGGTTTAGGCGTTGAAGAAGTCAGACAATCTATTGGTGCTGATTCCCTTGGCTACCTGTCTAAAGAAGGCATGGTTGCCTCAACTAACCAAGAGGAAAAGCAGCTCTGCACCGCCTGCTTCACAGGAACCTACCCAATTGAACTACCTGCTGAAGACAGACTAGGGAAGAACCTTCTGGAGAAAGCACCTGCTGCTTGCGAACCAGGACCAGACAGTGAATTAGATGGAATTGTTAAGGCAGCTAATGACTGATGCATACGCAGCTTCTGGTGTTGACACCCATGCAGGAGATTTAGCTGTTGAATTGATGAAGAAATCAATCAAGGGCACACTCACTGAAAATGTAGTTGGTGGCTTTGGTGGATTTGCTGGAATGTTTGATGTTTCATTTCTAAAGTCTTTTGAAAGACCACTACTAGCAACTTCAACAGATGGTGTTGGCACGAAGGTTGCTATTGCTCAAGCAATCGATAAGCACGACACCATTGGTCAAGATCTTGTTGGCATGGTTGTAGATGACATCGTTGTTGTTGGAGCAAAGAGCATGTTCATGACTGACTACATTGCAACAGGCAAGGTAGTGCCAACAAGAATCGCAGATATTGTTTCAGGTATTGCTAATGCCTGTAAAGAAGTTGGTGTCTCACTAATTGGTGGAGAGACAGCAGAACACCCAGGATTACTAAAGCCAGATGAATACGATGTCGCAGGAGCTGCTGTTGGTGCTGTTGAATACAGCAAACTACTTGGCCCACACAAAGTTCAGGTAGGCGATGTTGTTCTAGGACTTGAATCAAGTGGTCTTCATTCAAACGGTTACTCACTCGTTCGCAAGATTGTTAGTACCAGCCAACTTGATTACAACAAAACAGTTCAAGAGTTTGGCAATGTATCTCTCGGTGAAGCACTACTAGAACCGACAAGACTTTACACAGGAATCCTAAACACACTTCTTGAAAGCGATCTTGGTTCTGCTGTGAAAGCTATGAGCCATATCACCGGCGGTGGCATTGGAGCAAACCTAGCTAGAGTTCTACCAAAGAACACAACACTTGATGTTGATAGAAGTTCTTGGAAGCCATTGGATGTCTTCCAAGTTCTAACTCAGTGGGGCAATCTATCTCTGGAACAAGTTGAATCAACTTGGAACCTAGGTCTAGGTTTTGCTGTGATTGTGAAAGCTGATTCAGCAACAAAGATTCAACAGCATCTAATCAGTGCTGGTGTGAACACCTGGCAGCTAGGAGTAGTTGAATCTAACGATTGCAGCCTAGAAGGATATATCCAAGGCGCTAAAGGTGTTGATGGAGGAGCAGTCAGGCTTCTAGGGAATTACAAGAACTAACTATTTGAGTTAGTCGCCGGAAGAACCGGCACCGTCACCAGAATCTGTGCTGGTTTCAGCTTCGGTTGTCTCATCCTCAGGGTAAAGATCTGCCCACTTGTCTTCATACTCTTGTTCGTCTGAGGTGGTGCCTAGTTCAGCCTGTAGGGCAGTCAGGTCAGTGTTAGGGCTGAAGTACTTCAGCTCGCGAGCCACCTTAGTGTTCTTCGCTTTTTGACGGCCACGACCCATGTCGAGACCCCCTCTTTTTACTTGGCTGAGCTCAATTAAGCTCAGGAAACGGCAAATCTGGACCCTAGTATATCAGGCTTCAGCCCAGTAGGAGCCCAACCCAAGCGGCTGTGGAGGAAAGAATGAGGGTAATTACTGTGTATAGGGCTGCGGCAAGTGGGCGGTCTCTAGCCACCAACTGAACTGCTCCTGCAGCCCAAGAACTGAAGGTAGATAGACCTCCAGCCAGACCTACGACCAATACAGCCACCCAGGTCACGTTGGCTTCAAAGTAGGTAACTGCCCAGCCAGCAAAGAATGATGCGACCACGTTGGCAAGGAGGATACCCCAAGGCCAAAAGCCATTGAATTTGCTCAGTAAGACTCTAAGCACTGAGCCCAGTCCACCTGCTACGAAGATTCCTAATACAACCATCGGGTTGAAGATCTCAGCCAAGTTCATTTAGGCCTGCCTTCTTCTTGCCCAGGGCAACTCCAGCTGCGAATGCAAAGAAGCCGAGAGCAAACATTACCGAGGTGATTGTGAGACTTGATTGTTGATAAACAAACAGAGCAACACCTGACATGGTTGTGAAGCCACCAGCAAAGCCTGATCCCCAGAAGGATTTTCTGTTTTCATTTGCAAAGAATGGGTGGAAAGAAACAATTCCTAGGAAGAATGCTCCTGCCACGTTCACAAAAAACAGTGACAACATTCCAGCAAGTGTTGAACCCAAAGAGAGTTCTAAACCACTACCAATGCCATATCTAATAAGAGACCCAAGTCCTCCACCAAGAAAAACTAGGAATAACTCATTCTCGATAATTGACTTACCGCGGAATGAGTTATTCGAAGTTGACATGGCGCGCTACTTCTTTAGAGCTTCGCCGTGCTGACGACTAGATAATCTGAATGTTGCAGCAAACCCTAGAAGCAAGAATATCCCTGCGGCGATTGCTGACCACTTCGTTCCTTCAGTGAAGGCATCTTTAGCAGCCTGAATGTATGACTCTTGAGTTCCCATGTTTGAAAGAGCTGGAATAACACCACCAGATGATTCGACAACTGACTTTGTGAACTCTTCAGCTTCCGCGTCAGACATTCCGAGTGTTGAAAGTTTAGAAAGCAGACTGTTTTGGATTTGTGTGAACAGAACAGTTCCTAGTACTGCAATACCAAGAGCTGAACCTACTTGGCGTACGGTACTTTGAGATCCTGAACCCTGACCAATTTTTTCCATTGGAACATCAACCATAATCACACCGGTGAGTTGAGCCGTTGCTAGACCAATGCCAATTCCATATACGAATAGAGCGGGTGCTAGAGGTAACCAACCAGTCTCATCGCTTGCAAACAGTGCAACACCGATAACACCTAGTAGTTCAAGACCAACACCAATACGAACTGCCATGGCAGGAGCGAGCCTTCCGCTCATTGCTCCTCCGACAGCTGATGCAAGGAATGCGCCGCCGGCTAGCCATAGAAGAACCAGACCAGAATCAATTGGAGATAGGCCGATAATGTTTTGTAGCCAGAGCGGAATAGCAAAAAGAATTCCAAACTCACCCATAGAAATAATCAATGCTGCGATAGAACCATTTCTGAATGATGTGACCTTGAAAAGGTTTAGATCAAGAAGAACTGGCCTATGTGCAGCTTCTCTCTTGTTTTCCCAGAGAACAAAAGCAATACCAAATAGAACAGACAATGCTAGAGAGACTGGAATAGGTGAGATTCCTGGATCTCCCCATGACCAAGAACCGATAGTGAATTCTTCGTTGACGTTCCACCAACCGTAGTTTCTACCTTCAATGAGACCGAAGACAAGTGTTAGGAACAGTCCAACAGAAAGGAATGCTCCCAAGAAGTCAGGTGCTCCCGCACGCTTTTCAACTTTTGATTCACCGACAAACAACAACAGACCAGCAACAATGATTAGACCAATTGGCAGGTTGATGTTGAACGCTAGACGCCAACCATCTTCACCAAAGCTGGTTGCAAACCAACCACCAAGAACAGGGCCTAGAGCCACCATTCCACCAATAGTTGAACCCCAGACAGCAAAGGCAATGCCACGCTCTTTACCCTGGAAGTTTGCGTTAACCAATGAAAGTGTGGTCGGTAGCACCATAGACCCACCAATACCCTGAAGGATACGAGCAAGAATGAGTGAACTTGCATCAGTTGAATATCCGGCCCAAACAGAAGCACCAATGAAGATGAGGATACCTATTACTAGGAGTCTCCTGCGACCAATGCTGTCTGCGAGAGAACCCCAGATAAGTAGTAGGGCCGCAAAGACTAGAACATAGCTTTCATTCACCCACTGCACTTCGCTACTTGAGAGATTCAGTGCTTCGATAAGAGCTGGAAAGATGGTGTTGACGATGGTTCCATCGATGATGACGATAGAAATTGCCAAGGATATGAATAGAAGACCTATCCAGCGGAAGCGAGCTAAAACTGCCATGGTGAAATACTTTCTGTTTGGTTGCACACCCATATTTCAGGCGAACTAGTTAAGCCTAGTCCTGCGCTGTTGGTAGCCTGTACTAATGCGCAAGGGTAAGTCGTGATCAAGTATTTAGGCTCTAAGCGCACACTTGTTGGTGTCCTTGGGGCTATCGCTAACGCAGCTGAAGCGAAGACTGCAGTAGACCTATTCACTGGAACAACCAGAGTTGCTCAAGAGTTCAAACGACAAGGGCTAGATGTGATAGCTAGCGATAGCGCTACCTATAGTGACATTCTTGCAAAGTGCTATTTGGAAGCAGATCTCAACAAAGTAAATCTTGAAGAACTTTCTAAGAAGATTGAGTACCTGAATGCACTGCCTGGCAAAAGAGGATATGTAACTAAGAACTTTTGTGAGGAGGCTAGATTCTTTCAACCAAAGAACGGAGAAAGAATCGATGCCATTAGGGAAGAGCTAGAAGCTCACTTCAAAACTGATGTTGACTATTCTATTCTTCTAACTTCCCTGATGCTTGCAGCTGATCGAGTTGATAGCACTACTGGTCAACATATGGCTTATCTAAAGAACTGGTCGCATAGATCAAAGCATGACCTTCAGTTACTTCTTCCAGAACTAATAGCTGGAACAGGGAAGAGTGTTCTTGGTTTAGCTGAAGATGTTATTGATGAACTTCCTGAAGTTGATCTTCTGTATATGGATCCTCCGTATAACCAGCACCGCTACTTCACTAACTATCACATCTGGGAAACATTGGTTCGTTGGGATAATCCTGAACCATATGGTGTTGCCATGAAACGAATAGACAGTAGATCTCCCGAAACACACTCGGTGTTTAACAAGAGAAAGAAAATGCCACCGGCATTCAAAGATGTAATTACAAAAGCTAAAGCAAAGACAGTAGTTGTCTCATACAACAACGAGTCTTGGGTTGAACCGATAGACATCGCAGAATCACTTCTGCAGAACCATGAGAGCGTTGCTCTACTTGAA
>JBEDLY010000047.1:0-2631 GCA_041171365.1 Actinomycetota bacterium
GTGCTACACTTTTCACATGCCAACCACCAGACCAAGACACATGATCACTGAAACTGATCAGATCAGCCAAGGGCTCAGTCAAGTCGCTAAACAATGGCCAGAGCTTGCTGAGCAGCGAACTCTTCTCCTTCGCAAGGTAATTGAAATAGGACTGCAGACTATAGATCTTGAAGCCTCCAAGAGTCAGCAGAAGAGAGTAGCCGCAATTAAGAAATTCGCAGGGTCTATGGATGGCGTTTGGCCTGCCAACTGGAAAGAAGAATTGGCAGAAGATTGGCCGGAGTAATTGTTCTCGACGCCAGCGCTCTAATTTCTCTGGCCTCATCCAAAGACGCTCAACACGATTGGGCTCTAAAAATGTTTAGGGATACTGCGGAATTCGATTTGCAGATGAGCTCGCTGACCAAAGCCGAAGTATTGGTTCATCCTGCAAGAGCGGGACAGTTGGAAAAATTCCAAAAAATGTTGAACGCTCTTGATTTGTTTATTGCCCCAATTGAGTCTCATGACTCAGCTTCTCTTGCTGCTCTGAGAGCAAAGACTTCTCTAAAGATGCCAGACATCGCTGTTCTCAATCAAGCTTTGAAAGCCAAAGGATCTATTGCAACTACAGACGAAAAGCTAGTGACAGTTGCCAAAAAACTTGGGGTAGGAGTATTTCACCCAAAGGGCCCTATAACATAGATGTTACCAATGTAACTCTAATTGTAGATGACGGCAACGGTAAAACAGCTACCTGTGAGGCAACAGTTACAGACTTCTTCGCCAAGGAAACCAACTACAGGTGGACCAGCTAAGAATGCTAAATACCCGATAGTTGAGACGACACTGATTCTTGCCGCTGCTCGCTTTGGATCATCGGAAGCTGCAGACATACCGACTGGGAATCCAAGGCTAGCCCCAAGTCCCCAAATAGCTGCTCCAAAGTATGCTCCAACTGGCCCTCCAAAAACAAACAGCAGGCTTCCGGTAAGGGTTGCAGCAAACAGAACACGAAGAACTAGAACTCTGCCGAATCTATCCAGAGCCATTGATCCCAAGACTCGTCCTGCAGTCATGAAAACTAGGAATGCAGCTAGTCCAAAAACCCCCTCGCTTGAAGTCTTGTCATGGCCTTCAACAAATCCGATTGCGATCCAGTCATTGGCAGTTCCCTCGGTGAAAGCTGCTGCTAAGACCATGACTCCAATAAGTAGAGTTCTAGGTTCAGTCCAAGCAGATTTCTGCTTGACCTTTAAGTTGTCACCGTTCTCCTGATGAGGAGACTCGTGAGCAATGTATTTATTGGTTCCCCAAAGTAGGAATAGAAGTGTGAACAGGGCAACAACAGATAGATGTATAGATAGAGGTATTGCTAGCCAGGTAATCAATGCTCCAATTAGAGCACCTAGGAAAGTTCCTCCACTAAAAGCTGCATGGAACCAAGGCATGATGGCCTTTTCTAGCTTTTGTTCAACGATTGTTCCTTCAAGGTTCTGAGCCACATCCCACATGCCAATACCCAAGCCAACAAAACCAAGTCCCGCAATAGGAACAACAAGATTCTGACTAAAAGTAATTGAAAAACAAGCAACTAATAACCCTACGATTCCAACTACAGCACCTAAACGAACGGTGTTCTTAGTTCCAATCCGATCAGCAATTCTTCCTGCAACCGGTAAACCAAATAGTGAGCCAACTGCAAGTGCTAGAAGAAGAAAACTAAGAGTTCCTGTTCCGATATCTAGCAGTGTCTTTACATCTGGAAGTCTTGATAGCCACGATGCGAATAGAAAACCGCTAGCAGCAAAGGTGACTAAGTTGCCATTTCTAGCTGAGACAACTTTGCTGTCTCTCTTATCTACCTTGGCACTCATGAGTCTTAGCGTATTAGAACAACTGGATTAAAAGTGTTTGGTGGCGGAAAGAGAGTCGCTGATCAGTAGCGATTGCTACTCAGACTTGTTTCTCTTGAAGATGGACTTCAACTTAGCCATCAGCATTTCGAGTCCCTGCATACCCTGCTTGTTTACTTCTTGAGCCCACTTAATTTCAAGGGCAAGAATTGAAAGCCCGAAGAAGATGAAAAGAAGTCCAGGTCCTGGTGTGACCATCATGATCAGGCCAAGAATTAGAAGAATGAATCCAATAACCATGGTCAGCACCCATCTCACTGGATGTGGAAGCTTGGCTAGTAAGCTCTTGATTTTTTCCATGCCTTGGCCCCTATCGGTTTATTTCATTATTCCACTAGAACAACAAATTACTATTCAAACCTAAGAGCATCAATAGGTTCTAGTTTTGCTGCGGTCCTCGCTGGCCAAACTCCGAACACAACGCCAACTAACAAACTGAAACCTAGCGCTAGTCCAACTGTGTCTAGACGAATCGCGAATACCCAGTCGCCAATCACAGCCAGGAAGAATGCAGCTATTTCACCAAGAATTAGTCCGACAACACCACCTGCTAGTGAGAGCACGATTGCCTCAATTAAGAATTGAGTAAGAATATTCGACTGCTTCGCGCCAATTGCCCTTCGAACACCAATCTCTCGGGTTCGCTCTCTAACCGAGACCAGCATGATATTCATGATTCCAATACCGCCAACAATCAAGCTAATTGCTGCGATTCCGGTGAGTAGCAAACCAAGGG
>JBEDLY010000047.1:2636-9723 GCA_041171365.1 Actinomycetota bacterium
TGATTGAACCAACAGCTGCAATCAAAGACGCTTGATTGGTGATGGTGTATCGGGCTGTTGTTTCTGCACCTAACCCGTATCTTTCTCTAAGCAGAACATCTGCTTGAAGTTGAAGAGTGTCTACTTGTTCAGCGGTCTCCGCTTGAATAACAATGCTAGATACGTATGGGTATTGGCTAAAGAGTTTTCTAGCTGAATCGATAGGAACATAAACTCTTCCAGAAGTTCCAAACCCTGCTTGATCATCTAGGACTCCAACTAGCCTGAAGTCCTGTCCATTGAGTTTCACTGTTTGCCCAAGCATTGCTTTAGTCAAACCCAAGTCATTAGCAGCATCTGCACCAAAGACAACGTCTTTAGCGGTTGCTGCAAATGAGCTGCTGGATAGATATGAACCGAGAGCGATTTCTGGTTTTACAGCTTCAAAGTATTTTGCTGAAACACCAACTAGTCGAGCATTGACTCTCTTATCGCCGGTAGCAACAGTGCCCTGGTTCTGAGATTGAACAAACATTACCGATACGTTCTCAAGAGCTGCTAGCTCCTGAGCGTCTTGCTCCGTCAGCGAATCTGCTGCCATCGCGGTAATGTTCAGTTGGTTAGTTCCTAGGGTTGCTAACGACTTATTGATTCCCTGCGATGCGCCATCGACGATAGACGTCAAAGCGACAATGGCTGCCACTCCAATTACAACTCCAAGCATGGTTAGAAGAGATCTAACCTTAGTTGCCCAGATTCTGTTTAGAGCTAAAGCAGCTGTGCCTAATAGCTTCATCTCGAACCTCGTTCATCGCGTTCAATCAAACCATCTCTTAGGAACACTCTTCTAGGAGCACTCGCGGCTATCTCTAAATCATGGGTGATCAGAACAATTGTTCTGCCTTCGCTGTGCAGGTCTTTTAGTAGTTGAATTACTGCTGCCCCTGTCTTTGAATCTAGTGCCCCTGTCGGTTCATCAGCTAAAACTATGTCTGGACTTGTAACTAGAGCTCTGGCAATTGCCACTCGTTGTTGCTGTCCACCAGATAAGCGGTTTCTATCAAAGTTGAGCCTATCGCCCAAGCCCAGCTCAGTAAGCATCTGTGCTGCGGCTTTCTTTGCATTCTTAGTGCTAACTCCTTCATAAAGAAGTGGTGCCATAACATTCTCAATAGCTGATGTGTTTGGTAGTAATTGAAACTGCTGGAACACGAAACCGATTGCCTTAGATCTAAGACTGGTTAGTTGATTGTCATTTAGTTCATTGGTTGAATCTCCGGCAATCTTCACTGAACCAGCGCTAGGTCTATCTAGGCAACCGATTAGGTTCATCATGGTAGATTTACCGCTTCCAGATGGGCCTACGATTGCTACAAACTCACCCCGCTCTATGACAAGATTGATGCCGCCTAGAGCGGTGGTTACCTGATCGCCAACTAGATAATCTCGACGAACCTTATCTAATCGAACAACTTCATCAGCCATTGCTTCCAGCTCCACGAGGTGGGCCAAATTCCATAGGAGCAGGAACCTGACCATCAATGCCGGTAATCACCAAGTCGCCTTCGTTAACGCCTGATGTGATTTCAACCAAACTGTCTCCCCTGAGGCCTAACTTAACTTCTACCCACTCAATTGCCTGACTGCCTGAAGACTCTGTTCGAAGTAACTGAACTTGGGGTAGTTCTCCAACTAAAGCGTTCATCGGAACAGCTAGAACACTATCTGCTCGCTCGACTTCAATGACTGCGGTTGCGCTCATACCAAATCTTGCTCCAGCGGGAATTTCTGTTACTTCCACTAGAACTTCATACTGCTTGATTCCGCTAACAGAATTAGCCACCTGCCCAATAGAAATTACTCCACCTTCAAAAACTGCATTTATGGCGTCAAGTTCAATTGTTGCTCTCTGGCTTATGTCCAAAAGATCTGCATCATATTCGCTAGCAAATACTGAGACAACAGGCATAGCACTTCCAACACTGACAACTTGACCAGATGTTCTAAGGCCTTCTGCTGTGTCAACCGTTCTAACTACTCCAGCAGCTTGGGCTTCAACTCTTGTTGTTTGACCGAATGCGTTCTTATAGGTGAACAGCAAATCATCCTTAGCAACTTTGTCTCCAGCTGTTACCTCGATGCTCACAATTTCAAGACTCACACCGAACTGTGCAGGGATAACTATTGATCCGTTAGCTGAAGTTAGAACTGGTTGCTCACTAGCACCATATGCCAAGAGCTGAGTCTCAGCAAGCTGGCCGTTGGCAGCCACTGTCTTCACAACTGATGTTGGCTTGACCTCATAGGTCTCGAAGTCAACCTTCTTGTTTAGAGCAGGCGCTACAACCAATCCGATTATTGCTACAACTGCTAAGGCAGCTCCAGCTAACCAGAGCCAACGTTTCTTAGTCATCTTCATAAATCTCCGCCATTTCCCTAATCTTTAACCCTAATCTCTCATAGAAACCCGAGAGTTACCTGCTAGTGAGCCATAAGGGAACGAGGAACCCGTTTCTTTTGGAAGGGCTACCCTGCTCTAGTACTCTAGGCGTAGTGAAAAAGACCCTGAAGGAGCAAGACCCATGCTAACAACAGTAGGCAAATCTATAGCTGAGTTCTTTGGAACAGCTCTATTAGTTTGCGTGGTCATTGGGTCTGGAATCATGGGAACCAATCTCTCCCAGGATGCTGGTATTGCTCTTCTGATCAACACATTCTCAACCATCTTCGCTCTTGTGTTGTTGATCTTCATCCTTGCTCCAGTAAGTGGAGCACACTTTAACCCTGTAGTTTCTCTAGTTCAACTTGTGAGCAGAGAACAAAAAGTAAGCGAAACTCTTTCCTATATCTTTGCTCAAACAGTTGGTGCAATATCTGGAGCAATTCTTGCCAACCTGATGTTTGACCTAGAAGCCATTCAGATTTCAACAAGAGCAAGAACCAGTTTTGGCCTTCTAATTGGTGAGGTAATCGCAACAGCCGGTCTGATTACATTGATAGGAATCATGAGCAAGAGAAACCAAGGAGCTCTAATTCCTCTGGCGGTTGCTGGGTGGATAGGCTCCGCCTACTTCTTCACTTCATCAACATCATTTGCTAACCCTGCTGTGACAGTAGGGCGTATCTTTAGCAATACATTTGCAGGCATTGAACCAGGTTCTGTTCTGCCATTTATTGCAGCTCAACTAATTGGTGCTGCACTAGGACTACTTGCTGTAAAAGCGTTAGCTAGAGGGAACGACTAGTCGTCGTCTTCCTCTTCTTCTTCTTCACCAACTGCAGTAGCCAAGGTGTTTGTTCCGCTTAGAGTTCCTAGCTTGAAACTTGCAAGAACATTGGTAGGGCTAGATTGTCCACCGTGTTGACCTGTGAAGGCAGAGGTAGCATCTTTACCGCAGAGGGCTGAAATAGCAGATGCCCCACCTGGGTGTGAAGAAACATAAGAAGTCAGATCGTAAACACTCTTGCTCACTACACCCCAGCAGCTAGCTCCTGAGTTATGGCTGGCCACCTGCGCGGAAGTGTAGGTCTTAGCAGTAGGTGCTGGCTCGGTAGTTGAAGATGTTGCCAATGTCCCAATTAGTAGTCCTGAAAGAACACTGGTTGGAGCAGACTGACCACCGTGTTGACCGGAGAATGCTGCAGTTCCATCCTTGCCACAAATAGCACTGATTACTGCTGCGCCACCTGGGTGTGAAGAAACATATGAAGTTAGGTTGTATACCTTCTTGTTGATGATGCTCCAACAATCTGAACCAGTCTTGTGCTGAGCAATCTGAGCAGTTGTGTAACCTGCAGAAGTTGGCTTAGGGGTTGTCTTGGTTGGGGTTGGACTCGGTGTTGTCTTTGTTGGTGTTGGAGTTGCTCCAATCTTGCCAATCTTTAGCGAAGCTAGTGCGCTAGCTGGTGCCATCTCTGTTGAGTGCTGAGATTCAAAAGCAGACGAAGCATCCTTGCCACAAAGGTTAGTGAGAACCCCTGCTCCACCCGGGTGCTGTTGGATGTATGAGGTTAGGTCATAGACGTCTGACTTGATGATTGTCCAACAGTCAGCAGCAGTGTTGTGTGTTGCCACCTCCGCAGCGGTAAGTCCAGTCCCTGGGGTTTCAGTATCTGTAGGGGTAGGTGTTGGAGAAGCTATTGGACCAATGCGCTTCTCCCAAGTTGCTTGAGCACCTGTGTGTCCCACGAAGTAGGTAAGTCCTGAAACAGATAGCACTGCAGCAATTGCAACACCAGCGGTTGATTGCACTACCCACTTAGGTTTGTCTGATTTCTGAAGGAAGTAGAAAGCCACACCAACCGCTAGTAGGCCGACAGCTGCGGGGAATAGTATTCCACCTAATTCCTCGTGAGTCTGTGGTTCTCCGACTCGATCAGCTAGTGCTTCACCAGATTCTCTAGCGATGAAGGTGAAGACTGTTGCGATGGATAGTCCGATGAGGGTAAGAGGAAGATAGGTCTTTCTCCACTTAGGGACGAAAACTAGCAAGGCCAAAGCCAGAGCTGAGATCGGTAAGAATACAACTGCCACGTGCACTGCAAGTGGATGTACTGGAAGACCGTCGATAGTGTCGAAAATGGATGATTGCATAAACGTTGTATTCATAGTTCCAACATACTCCCCCTATGTGCTCTGAACCTGAAAAACATGTGGGCATTGACTCCTAAGACTCTGCGAAGATAGAGAAATGCAGATCTCTCCTGAGCTCACTGGCCTCACACCTCAAGAGGTTGAATCAAGGATGAAACAGGGCTTGAGCAATAGCCAGGAGTTCGGTAAGAGCAGAAGCATCTTCACAATACTCAGAGCCAACCTTCTTACTCTCTTCAATGCTGTTGTCGGAGGTTCTTTCCTTGTCCTTCTTGCTCTCGGCTATTGGAAAGATGCTTTATTCGGAATAGCGGTCATCACCAACGTGCTAATTGGTGTAATTCAGGAATACAGATCCAAACGCATGCTGGACAGACTCACTATTCTCAGCAAATCTCCTGTGCAGGTAAGAAGATCCGGAACATCACAACTAATTGCAATTGAAGATTTGGTTTTAGATGACCTCATAGAACTCAAGTCTGGAGATCAACTTCCTGCAGATGTTGTTGTACTTCAAACTAATGGACTAGAACTAGATGAGTCCCCCCTCACTGGAGAAGCTGAACCTGTCGCTAAGTCAGTTTCGGATGAACTCTATTCAGGTTCAATCGTCACCGCAGGCTCAGCCTTAGCAAAAGTAATCAAAGTGGGTGCTGACACCTACTCGAGCAAACTAGTTTCTGAGGCGAGAGCCTTCTCAAAAGTTTCTTCAGAAATTAGAAGGGCTTTAGAGAAAGTGATTGTTTGGATTAGCTGGGCTCTAGGCCCTGTGATTCTGATAGTTGTTTACGGACAGCTGCAGGCAAGCCCTTGGGAGGATGCAGTTGTTGGTTCGGTAGCCAGCGTTATTAGCATGGTTCCGCAGGGGCTGGTTCTAATCGTGAGCATTGCCTTCGCTATCGCTGCTACCAGATTGGCTAAAGCCAAGGTTTTGCTTCAAGAGCTCGCAGCAGTTGAAGGTCTAGCAAGAGTAGATATTGTTTGCATAGATAAGACCGGAACTCTAACCGGTTCAGGGATGCTTTTAGACCAAGTTATCGAACTAGAGAACTCAAGTAAGCATCCTGACTGGAGATCAATTGTTGGAGAGTTTGCTCATCTCTCCTCAGCCAACACAACAACCAAAGCATTACAAGAATCATTTCCTACAAAAGGTCTAGTTATTCAAAGTGAAGTTGAATTCACCTCAACTACTAAGTTCAGTTCTATTGATGTGAACGGAGCAACATGGCTATTGGGAGCTCCTGAAGTAATAACCAAGGATAAAGATGTGCTCACCAAAGTTAGCGAGCTAGCTTCGCTTGGGCTTCGAACTCTATTACTTGCTGTTGAAGAATCAGAAACTATTCCTCTAGTGATTCTCACTTTCAAAGAAGAGATTAGATCTGAAGCAAGAAGTACTTTGGCGTATCTGAGAGCTGAAGGCGTTCAGGTTAGAGTGCTATCTGGCGACCACCCAGAAACCGTCGCAGGAATAGCTCATGCCGTTGGTTTGGATTTTGACGGCACAGGATTTGATGCAAGAGAGCTGCCAACTAATTTAGATGATTTAGCAAAGGCACTTGAACTACACTCCGTATTTGGCAGAGTCACACCTGACCAAAAGAAACTAATAGTCAAGGCTCTTCAACAAAGAGGACATGTTGTTGCCATGATTGGCGATGGTGTTAACGATGCACTTGCACTGAAGCAATCCGATTTAGGTATTGCAATGGGTTCGGGATCTGCTGCCACAAGAGCAGTCGCAAACCTAGTGCTACTAGACAACAGGTTCGCTTCGCTACCAGAAATAGTAGGAGAAGGTCGAAGAGTCATAGCCAACGTTGAAAGACTCTCGAGACTATTCCTAACCAAAACGACTTGGGCAATGATCTTGGCAATAGTCTTCGGGCTAACTTTCTGGGAGTTCCCTTTCCTACCTAGACAGCTATCTGCAGTTGATGGATTCACTATTGGAATACCAGCTTTCTTATTAGCGTTTCTGCCTAACAGTCAGCGCTATCAGCCAGGCTTCCTAAAACGCGCACTCTTGTTCTGCATCCCGGCTGGAGTCGTTACCGCAGTAGCCGTGATTGTCCTGTCTCTGATAACTAGATCTAGTTCTGCTTGGTCTGTAGCGGATGCTCAGACTGGCACAGCCATTCTCCTTTCCATTACTGGCCTCTGGGTGCTCTCTTCTCTAGACAGACCCACTTCAAGACTCAAGGTAGCCATCCTTTTAGCCATGGTTCTATTGATGATTAGCCTGTTCTACCTGCCTTTCACAACCGAGTTCTTTGGTTTCACCTACCTAACTACTGAGCAATTGGTGCCGGTTCTAGTCATTGGGGCTATCGGTGCCCTTGCTATTGAACTAATTAGCTTCCTAGCTCGGCCAAAAAAGAGATAAGAATGTGATTATTCAGAGGCTCTATGTCTCTGAATAATCAAGGGTTAGGGCTAGATTTCAGACATGGCTAAAGACTCAATTGATAAACACAAAGTACTCATCCCAGGTAGATGGGTAGAACGCAT
>JBEDLY010000048.1:0-10406 GCA_041171365.1 Actinomycetota bacterium
CTTGGTGTTTTGATGATCACTCACTACACAAGAATCTTGAAGTACATCAAGCCTGACTTTGTACACGTATTCGTTGACGGCAAGGTAGCAGAGCAAGGTGGAGCTGAACTTGCTGACCAGCTTGAAGCTGAAGGTTACGACCGCTACGTGAAGGCCTAGATCTTGACCGAGCTAGATCTATCTCCTGAGAAGTACGACCAAGTACTTGAGGCAATCAAGGAAGTAATTGACCCAGAAATTGGTGTCAACATCGTTGACCTAGGGCTCATCTATGACTTGAAGAAGTCTGAGGATGACGCATTGCTCATTCACATGACTCTTACTTCAGCAGGTTGCCCGCTGACTGACGTCATTGAAGAACAAATGGGTATGGCGCTAGACGGTGTTGTTGAGGCTTTTAGAATCAACTGGGTCTGGATGCCACCATGGGGACCAGAACTAATTACTGATGACGGTAAAGAACAAATGCGCGCGATTGGTTTCGCGATCTAATTACTTCTTTGCAGCCTTAACTAATGCCCAGGCTGATGGAAGCAAAGCACCGGCAGCTATTGCCTTGACTGCATCCCAGATGAAGTATGGAGACATCGCAACAGTTGCTGCGATCAAATCTGAGGAGAACGCAGTCATTGCTAATACTGGAATACCAACAGCGTAAATAACTAGAGAACCAACAACGTAACTAGCTACCATCTTCAGGAAGTTAGAGCTCCACTTGAGCTCTGCCATGCGGCCGATAACTGCTGCAGCGAAGATGAAACCAAGGATGAAACCTCCGGTTGCACCAAGGATGACTTCAAAGCCGCTCTTGCCTTGAGCGAATACCGGAACACCAACCACACCAACTAATGCGTAGGCAGCCATAGTGATAGCCCCACGGCTTGCACCATAGGTTGCTCCAATAAGAAGAACTGCAAGTGTTTGCAATGTGAAAGGCACTGGAAGTGCAGGAATAGAAACCTGTGCTGATAGCGCAGTGATTACGACACCTACTGCTACTAGAACGATATCTGAGACTCGTGAACGTGAGATTACGTTATCAATAAGAGGAAGGTTTCTGGTTTGTGCAATGCTCACTTGGAGGCCTTTCATGCTGATTGCTTTTCTTACATTGTAGGCTAGTACACGAAACCAAGTTTGGTTTCCTCAAACCCACCACCAATTGGAGTTCCGTCATGATCAACGTGCGTGAACTTGAAATAACTATTGGTGCACGTGTTTTGATGTCCGGGGTCAATTTTCAAGTGTCCAAGGGCGACAAAGTTGGGCTTGTTGGGCGTAACGGAGCTGGAAAAACTACGCTCACCAAGGTAATAGCTGGAGACTTTCAACCAAGCAACGGCTCAGTAGAGCGAATTGGTGAAATTGGTTACCTACCGCAAGACCCTAGAACTGGCGATCTCGAAGAACTGGCTAGTGACAGAATTCTGAACGCCAGAGGCTTGGGCACAATTCTCAAGAAGCTAGAAGCTACGCGCGAGCAAATGGGTTCTGTAGATGAGGCCGTCTATGACAAAGCAATGGAGCGCTACGAAAGACTAGAAAACGAGTTCCAGGCAAATGGTGGGTATGCTGCCGAGGCAGAGGCAGCGGCAATTGCTAGCAACTTAGGGCTTAAACCAAACGTTCTGTCGCAACCTATTGGGACTCTCTCAGGTGGACAGCGAAGACGTATCGAACTTGCCCGCATCCTATTTTCAGATGCCACCACAATGATTTTGGATGAGCCAACAAACCACTTAGATGCTGACAGCATCACATGGTTGAGAGACTTCCTCAAGAGCTATCAAGGTGGATTGATTGTAATCAGCCACGACATCGACATTGTTGAAGAGACAGTCAACAGAGTGTTCTACCTTGACGCTAATCGTGGTGTCATCGACATCTACAACATGGGCTGGCGAGCCTATTTGAAGCAACGTGAAGCTGACGAGGAACGTCGCAAGCGTGATCGAGCCATCGCTGAGAAGAAAGCTTCCGTTCTCCAACTTCAAGCTGCCAAGTTTGGTGCTAAAGCTTCAAAGGCTACAGCTGCTCATCAGATGAACAAGCGTGCCGAAAAACTACTGAGTTCCCTTGATGATGTTAGAGAAAAAGATCGAGTTGCAAACATTCGATTCCCAGAGCCTCAGGCGTGTGGCAAGACTCCATTGTTCGGACACAACCTAAGCAAGAGCTACGGCTCATTAGAAATCTTCACCGCAGTAGACCTAGCAATCGATAGAGGTTCACGCGTAGTCATCATTGGACTCAACGGTGCAGGAAAGACAACGCTTCTTAGAATTCTCGGTGCTGTCGAAGAACCTGACACCGGCAAGATTGACGCCGGTCATGGCCTAAAGATTGGCTATTACGCTCAAGAGCACGAGACTCTCGATATAACAAAAACTGTTCTACAGAACATGCAAGCTTCAGCTCCCGAACTTAACGACACCGATGCCAGAAAAGTTCTTGGCTCTTTCTTGTTCTCTGGTGATGATGTTGATAAGCCTGCTGCTGTGCTCAGCGGTGGGGAGAAGACCCGTCTTGCTTTAGCAGCTCTAGTTGTTTCTAGAGCAAACGTTTTGCTGCTGGATGAGCCGACCAACAACCTAGACCCAGCTAGCCGCGAGGAGATTCTCAAGGCTCTAGCGTCTTTCACTGGGGCAGTAGTGCTTGTTTCCCACGATGTGGGGGCGGTTGACGCTCTAAACCCAGAACGAGTCCTTGTCATGCCAGATGGACAAGAAGACCTCTGGAATGATGGCTACAGAGACCTAATAGTTTTGTCTTAGACCGCATTTCTTGATTTCCCCAATAGTGTTTTCTTTGAGAACCAGAAGGGACCAGAGATGAATCTAATTACTCTTACACAGACTTTGTTTATGCTGGGCTTTATTTCAATGGCCGCGGGAACGCTCTACTTCGTTCTAGAGAGAACCGAACTAAAGCCGGAGCACAAGTCCACTGCAACTTACGCTGCTTTGATTACTTTCATCGCTGCCATTCTTTATTGGCAGATGAAAGACGTTGTGTCATTCCCAGGGGTTACCGATGTTGCCGCAATTCAATCAACAATGCCTCTTAGATACATCGACTGGATTCTCACAACTCCGCTTCTTCTCCTGGAGTTCGGCATAATTGCCTCTTTAGCGGGAGCTCCTAAGGGAACCACATATCGCTTAGTACTTGCTGACCTAGTGATGATCATCACGGGCTATTTTGGTGAGGGCGGTACACCAGGAACCGTTGGCAACTACGTGAACTTCATCATCTCGACTTTGGCATGGGGCTACATCGCCTACACAATTTGGCAGATTAAACCAAGCAAGGGGACAGCAGCCATGAAAATCTCCATCGAGTCAATGAAGAAGTTTGTGGTTTTCGGTTGGGTTATCTACCCGGTTGGAACAGCGATCCAAGAATTCCTTGAGATTTCAGGTTCTGATGCAGCAACGATTGAGGCAGCAGTTTGTGCAGCTGCAATCATTTACGTTATTGCTGACGTTGTGAACAAAGTCGGTTTCGGAATCGTAGCTCTAAGAGCAGTTAAGAAGTAGTTTCTAGCCGAGAAGCTTGTCTTCGATTTCGCCGTCTTTATCGGCGTTAAGGATTCTCAGTCTTCTTGGCGGGAGCCCTGCTTTACGTCTGCGTTCTTGAGCTAGCGTCCAAACAACAGCACCTATTGCCATCAAGCCAAACAGGATCCACTGCAACGCGTAACTAAGGTGATTGCCTTCACTCAAAACAGGTTTGGGAATTAGTTCTCCGGTTGGTAGCGCTGGAGTTTCTGAAACCAAGCGACCATAAGCCTGAGGATAGACAGAACAAACTCGAGAGCTGGCCTTCTGGGGCTGTTCTCTCGAGGTCAGGTTCGGCTGGACGCAGTCTCACCTGAATAGTTCGTTTCTCTGAGTCAACTGCAGGAATGTCATCCGGTGTGTCCGACTTAGCGCCAGTAGGCAGCCACCCACGTTCCACCCAGAGAACGGTGCCACTTTCGGATTGGAAAGCGACTAATTGAAGAAAGCCTGGGTAAGCGTTAAGCGGGCGATTTCTCACGAGGTAGCTTTCCTCAGGAAGATATTTGCCTTCAACAGTCACGGACCGGAACTCTAGATCTTTCTTCCAGGCATCTTCAGGAGAAAGAAGTGTTTCAATGCTTTGAGAAGGCGCGTTGTAGTTGGCTTCAATGAGGTTATTCTTAGCGACAACTTCTGCCTGACGATCGAATTGCCATTGCGATAGGAACCAACAGGCGATTGTGAAGCTCAAAACTAGGAGAGCCCAGCTAATCCAATTTGATTTAGGTTTATTTGTCTTTGTCATTGGATTTGGCGTCTCTAAATGAGTCAGCTGAAATGCTGATTGTAGGTGCCTCCGCGGTCCTCTTTGACGAACTAGATGAGCTAGATCCTTGAGCATTCGCAATTACCACGGCGAAGTATGGAAGAAACACTGCACCTGCGGCAAAAAGCAACGTTAGCCAGCCAACTGGAACCATAACGGCTAGAACCACACAAATAGACCTGATAATCATGGCTACCGAGTATTTGATGAAGCGATTACGACGCTCTTCTTCAGGGGAAACCTCTAGGGAAGTGACCGACTGAGTTTTAGACAATTTTTAGGTTCCTAACCATAAGCACTCTGAACAAGGCCGGATATAGACTTGAGGTGCTTATAGCAATTATCTCCTAGTTACTTCAGAAGGCGAAACTCGATGTCATCTCCAAGAACAGTATTAGTTACCGGCGGAAACCGCGGTATTGGTAAAGCAATTGCAGAAGAGTTCATCAGAGCTGGTCACCGCGTTGCAGTAACAGTCAGAAGCGGGGACGGCCCAGAAGGATCTCTGAGTGTTAAAGCAGACGTTACAGATGCTTCATCGCTTGACGCAGCCTTCGCAGAAATTGAAGAGAAGCTCGGTCCTGTTGAAGTTCTCGTTGCTAACGCTGGTATCACTCGCGACACACTACTTATGCGAATGTCAGATGAAGATTTCGAAGATGTATTGAACACAAACCTCACCGGGTCTTTCCGAGTGCTCAAGCGTGCAACCAAAGGGATGATGAAGGCTAAGTTCGGTCGCGTCATTTTCATTGGCTCTGTAGTTGGACTTCTTGGAAGTGCCGGACAGGTTAACTACTCAGCTGCAAAGAGTGGTCTTGTGGGTATGGCTCGTTCTCTTACCCGTGAATTGGGCGGAAGAGGCATCACTGCAAACGTTGTTGCCCCTGGATTCATTGACACCGACATGACCGCTGAACTAAGTGAAGAAGTTCAAGACGGCTATAAGGCGAAGATACCTGCAGGTCGCTTCGCAGCTCCAGAAGAAGTAGCCAAGGTAGTTGTATGGCTTTCCAGCGATGATGCAGCCTACATTTCAGGTGCCGTAATTCCAGTTGACGGCGGACTTGGCATGGGACACTAAGCCCAAAATAGCCAACATGCTGGCAGAATTAGACAGTCAAGATAAACCAATCAGAAAGATCGAACTCATGGGAATTCTAGAAGGCAAGAAACTTCTTATTACAGGCGTACTTACCGAGGCGTCAATCGCCTTCACTGTTGCTCGTCTAGCTCAAGAGCAAGGTGCAGACATCGTCTTGTCTTCATACGGTCGCATGATGGCTATCACCGAGAAGATCGCTCTGAGACTTCCTAAGCCATGTGCTGTGATTGAGCTTGACGCAACAAACGATGAAGACCTCGCTGCCCTTCCTGCAAGAGTGTTAGAACACTTACCTCACCTTGATGGAATTGTTCACGCAATCGCTTTTGCTCCAGGAACAGCACTTGGTGGAAACTTCCTAGAAACCGAATGGCCTGATGTGTCAACTGCAATCCAGGTTTCTGCATACTCACTGAAGTCCATCACTATGGCTGCCAAGCCAATTCTTAAAGATGGCGCATCAGTTGCAGGGCTTACCTTTGACGCTTCAGTTTCTTGGCCTGTCTACGACTGGATGGGCGTTGCTAAGGCAGCATTCGAATCAACTTCACGCTACCTAGCTCGTTACCTAGGCAAGGACAACATTAGAGTGAACCTGATTTCAGCAGGACCTCTTCGCACTCCTGCGGGTAAGAGCATTCCTGGCTTTGCAAGCATGGAAGACATCTGGGTTGATCGTGCGCCACTTCACTGGGAGCTTGCCGACACCGAGCCTGCTGCTAGAGGTATCGTTGCTCTTCTAAGTGACTGGTTCCCAAAGACAACTGGTGAAATCATCCACGTTGATGGCGGACTGCATTCAACAGGTCACTAAAGACCAATAAGGGCAATCGCGTCTGATAGATCGCCTGAGCTAAGGACTACATCCGCTGCTTCTCTAACACGCGGTCTTGCATTAAAGGCAATGCTCAATCCAGCTGCTTCCATCATGTCTAAATCATTTGCTCCATCGCCGATGGCAACCGTATGTTTCAGATCTATGTTTAGAGAATTTGCCCACTCAGCTAAAGCTGTTGCCTTCGCGGGTTTATCGATGATGTCTCCGACTACTTCACCCGTTAGAACTCCGTCTACAATTTCCAACACATTTGCTCGGTGAAAATCTAGACCAATTGATTTTGCAAGCGGATCGAGAAGTTGCGTGAAACCACCGGACACAGCTCCAACTTTTCCGCCTGACTCATGAATAGCGCCAATCAGTTCACGGGCACCCTTGGTGAAAGTGCATTTGGCTAGCGTTTCTTCAATGACACTCTCTGGCAGCCCCTTGAGAAGACTAACTCTAGCTCTAAGGCTGGCCTCGAAGTCGAGTTCGCCCGACATAGCTCGTTCGGTCACAGCCTCGACTTCGGCTCTTTTTCCCGCACATTCAGCAAGAAGTTCGATGACTTCCTGATTAATTAGGGTCGAGTCCACATCTAGCACGACTAGTAGGCGAGGGGATTGGCTCATAGACAAACTTTATTGCCTATTGGAGCACCAACCCGCAGATGAGTGGGCGAGTGTGTCAAATTACGACATACATTTTCCATACCTTAGGCTGAAAACCTATGAATGAAGTGTTGGCTTTCAAGAACGTCTCCGTCCAGAGATCAGGGAAAACTATCCTGAACGACATAACTTGGTCAGTCCAGGACAATGAACGTTGGGTAATAGTTGGACCTAACGGAGCGGGAAAGACGACGCTACTCAAGATCGCAGCCGCTCAACTACAACCATCCTCAGGCAGTGCATCAGTACTTGGCGAAGCGCTTGGCGAAATCAACGTCTTCGACATCAGAACTCGTGTGGGTTTCGCTTCAACAGCTATAGCTTCTCGAATTCCTAATTCCGAGAGCGTTTTGAACGCCGTTATGACGGCTTCTTACGCAATAACTGGTCGCTTCAAGGAGAAGTACGATGACGTCGATGAGAGAAGAGCAAGAAGAGTTCTAACCGAGTGGCACCTGAGCGAAAATGCTGATAGACCGTTTGGAACACTTAGCGATGGAGAACGCAAGAGGGTACAGATTGCCAGGGCGGTAATGCCGGATCCTGAACTATTACTCCTTGACGAGCCAGTGGCCAGCCTAGATATTGGCTCGAGAGAGGCTACCATCAAGATTTTGAGTGGATACGCCTCTCATCCGGCAGCTCCAGCAATCATCATGGTCACCCACCACCTCGAGGAAATCCCTGCTGGATTCACACACGCTCTTGTTCTAAACGAGGGCAGAATCATTGCCAGCGGCCCAATAAACCACACTTTGACGACCGATAAACTAAGCGAAGCCTATGGTTTGCCTCTTGAAGTGGCCTTCCAGGCGGGCAGATTCGCTGTTCGAGCCAAATAACTACTGTCAAAACTGCAAACATTTGGTATAGTCTTAGGAGCGTGCTTAGAGCACAACATCCCATTGAATTGAAAGAGTTTTCTCATGAAGGCTGACATCCACCCGAAGTACGAGACAGTAGTATTCCGCGATCTAGCATCAGGAGTATCTTTCCTTACTCGCTCAACCGTAACTAGCAACAAGACCATTGAGTGGGAAGACGGAAACTCTTACCCAGTATTCGACGTTGAAATCTCTTCAGAGTCTCACCCGTTCTACACAGGTAAGCAGAGAATTATGGACTCAGCAGGTCGCGTTGAGAAGTTCAACGAGCGCTACAAGAACTTTGGTACCTCAAACTAATTTGAGTGCAAGTAAAAATGGACCTCGAAAGAGGTCCATTTTCTTTTTAAGCTAGCTGCTTTACAGGCCAGCCAAACACAGGCTTGTAATCTGGAACGTCCTGCTGACGCCACTTGGCGTAGCTTGCTTCAATCTCGTCGGCCCACTTGGACTGCTGCTCATGCAGAGCTAGTGCTGAATCAGGAAAGGGAACGACTGGCTTCTCCTGTGCGACAAAGAATCGAAGCATTGCTAAACCGACTTGTCCTGCAGCAATTGCGTCGTCTTTAGCGGTGTGAGCGGCTAGGAGTTCAACTTTGTATCTATCCGCCGCTGCGGCAAGGTTTCTCTTGCCCTTGCGGTATTTATCGATGGTCTTATCAATCACCAACGGATCAATGACCGCTCCGAATGAAACAGGGTCTACGCCATGTCTTAGGGATTCGTAGTGAAGAATCGTGAAGTCATAAGCGGCGTTGTAGGCAAGCACTGGAATCCCTTCAGCGAAGCAAGCCATGATTGCCTGAACAATTTGAGGGATTCCTTCGGATGCAGGCATTGCATCTGCAACATCCTTGTCGTAGTAACCGTGTACCTTGCTGGCTACCTCTGGGATAGGAATGCCTGGATTTAAGACCCAATCGTGTCCGCCTTCAAGAACAGTCCCGTCAGCACTCATTCTGTGTAGAGCTGCTGTGACTATTCGATCCTGGGCAAGATTTAGACCTGTTGTTTCAGTGTCAAATACTGCAATGGTGTTTAGCCATTCTGGTAACTCTAGTTTGTTCGTTTCTTCATTCACAGACACAGACTACTTGGCGCTTAGGACATTGCTTGGTAGGGCGGGAGATTGAGGCAACAAGGGTTCTGGATAGAATTGAAAAGGAAATCAGGCATGGGAGGTGCAAATGAAATCTTCCGCTGAACTAACTGCAGAAGCTCGAACTAGAGCAATCGCTAAGAGCATCTCTATTGAGGGGGTCAACACAAACTACTGGGTTTATCCGGCAACAACAGGGGACACCTCAAAGGCAAAGACTCTTGTTTTAGTTCATGGCTACAGGGGAGACCACCACGGTCTAGAGTCCTTCGCTGGAGGTCTTACAGACTTCAATGTCATAGCCCCAGACCTACCTGGATTCGGCACGTCCGATCCATTGAAAGTAGAGCACTCCTTAGATTCCTACACAAACTGGTTAAAGGCATTTCTCGAGAAATTATCTTTAGACAAGCCGTTGGTCGTGGGCCATTCCTTTGGAACATTGGTTGTAAGTGCGACTGAGGCAAAGCATGCACAGTTTTCCAAGATCGTTCTAGTGAACCCTGTCGCTGGTGGACGGATTGTCGGCATTTCGAAGTTCCTCCTAGAGTTCGTTAAGTTCTACTACTGGGTGGCCCACGTTGTTCCAGAAGTTATTGGAAACAGAATGACCAAGACTTATCTACTGGTTGATTCAATGTCTGCCTATACAACAAAATCCAAGGACAAGAAACTCAGAAGGTGGGTTAAGGAGCAGCACCGAAACCACTTCAATAGCTTTGCTAACTCGCAAGTCGTTTGGGAAGCGTATCTTGCTTCAACAGGAAACGTAGTGACACCATTCGTAAAGCAAATACATAAGCCAGTGCTCTTGATCGCCGCTGAGTTAGATGAAATCACCCCTGTGTCAGCAGTGTACGAATTCGCATCGACAATGGATAACGCTCAAGTACATGAAATCAAGGACTGCGGTCACTTAGTTCATTACGAGGCAGCACAAGAAGCTATAGATGTAATCAACGAGTTCCTCTCAAAGTAGATAGCCATGCAGACCCTCCACTTTGACGCACGTTTCATCAGGATAGATGGACACGATGGAATTAGTAGGTTCAGTGCGGAACTTGCAAAAGCATTATCGTCACAGGTTCATCTAATTGCTATCATTCACGATTTGAGACAACTTGAATTTTTACCAAGATCAATCGATTACGTAGTCGTCAACAACCCTCAATCCCCAAAAGAGTTGTTCATCGCTACAAAGTTGAACCGCTTGGGAGCCACTCACGTATTCTCACCAATGCAGCTGATGGGAAGTGTTGGTAGAAAGTACAAGCTGATCCTCACACTGCACGATCTCATTTACTACAGGCACAGAAAGCCTCCACAGAATTTGAATCTGTTAGTGCGAATCATCTGGCGTTTGTATCACTTGAGCTATCAGCCACAACGATGGCTGCTGAACAGAGCGGATGCGGTAGCAACTGTTTCAAACACCACCAAGCTGCTGATGGAAAAGCACCGCCTGACGCGAAAGCCAATCACAGTTGTATACAACGCT
>JBEDLY010000048.1:10422-14616 GCA_041171365.1 Actinomycetota bacterium
CCGAATCTAAGAACTTGATCTACATTGGTTCTTTTATGCCCTACAAGAATGTTGAAACATTAGTTAGGGGAGCAGGATTACTCCCTGGCTACACGCTTCACCTACTTAGCAAGATTTCCAAAGAGCGTAAGCGTGCCCTTGAGACACTTGCCAGTTCAGCCAGAGCCTCTGTTGTATTTCATGACGGTGTTACTGACAAAGAGTATCGAGACTTGCTAAGAACAGCATTCGCTTTAGTTTCTGCAAGCAAGGACGAAGGCTTCGGAATACCGCTCGTTGAAGCTATGCAAATTGGAACCCCAGTGGTTGTCTCAGACTTAGAAATCTTCTCTGAAGTTGCTGGGAAGGCGGGCACTTTCTTTAATCCAGATAGCCCAGATGGATTTGCTAAGGCAATTTCTTCTTTGGAGGATTCGGCAAAGTGGGTTTCTAAGGCATCCATGTCTATAAAACAAGCTGCCAAATTTGATTGGGACAAGTCAGCGGAAGTTCTACTAACAGCGTTTAGGAACTTAGATTCCTAGAGACTCGGGTCTGTATTCCGCAACAGTCCATGCATCGTCTGAGTGCATGAACTTGTTGAGTGAAGCGTTGCTTAGACGTTCACCTTCACGAGGTAATTCTCCGTTTGAAATTATTGTTAGAACTTTTCTAATGAACGCTCCGTGAGAGACAGCCAGCACACGTTGTCCTGCGTATTCGTTAGCAATCAAATCAAGAAGCAAAATAGTTCTTGCTCGAAGATCTTCTAGCGATTCAAGCCCTTCAATCACTGCATGGCGTTCATACATCTTTCGCCAAGAAGCGTGATCTAAACCTTCTGCAACTCCGAAGGATCTTTCGATGAGTTCTGGAACGATGACTACATTCATTCCTAGTTCTTTTGCAACAATGTCAGCTGTGTCTTTTGCCCTAGACAGGGGAGAGGCGATTATTACGTCCCAGTCCTCACGATTTAGAACACCGGCAGCCTGCAGAGCCTGAGCTCGTCCAGTGTCATTCAGAGGAATATCTGTAGAACCCTGAAGTCTTAGGTCAATGTTCCAATCAGTCTGTCCATGTCTGAGCAAACCAAGAAGTGTTTCAGTCAACGAGAAGCCTTTCTAGTGCAAGTGATGTGTTTGCCTCAATTTTTGCGTTGGCAAAAGCATCTGCTCTTGTCGCACCTATGTTTACAACGATTATTGGCTTTTGACTCTTTGAGGCTTGCTTGGCAAATCTATAACCAGAGTTGACGGTTAGTGAACTTCCAGCAACAAGGAGTACATCAGAGTCTTCGAGAAGATTTAGAGCCAGCTCGACTCTTTCACTTGGTACTGATTCACCAAAGAACACCACATCAGGCTTGTAGACGCCTTTACACAACTTGCAACTAGGCACGATGAAATTCTCTGTTCCCTCAACCTCAGCATCACCGTCAGGAGTGAACTCCACGTTCTCATCTTTATGAATCGAAGGATTTAGGTCTTTAAGAAATGAATCCATTTCAACTCTAGAAATAGAGTCCTTGCAATTCATACAGACGACACGGTCTAGGCGCCCGTGCAAATCAATTACAGATCTACTTCCTGCTTCTTGGTGCAAACCATCTACGTTTTGAGTAACCAAAGTTCTGATTTTGCCCTGAGACTCTGCTTTAGCTAGAGCCAGGTGTCCAGCATTTGGAATTGCGGAGGAAATTCTCGACCATCCGACATAGCTTCTTGCCCAGTAGCGTTTCTGAGCCAGATCCGAACCCATAAACGTGTCAAAGGTCATTGGATGCTTGGCGACTCTGCCTTGCCCGCGATAGTCAGGAATACCTGAATCAGTACTCAGGCCCGCTCCAGTGAGCACAAACACTCTTTTACCTTGAATACGTTCGCGAGCTGTTTCGATAGAAAACAGGGCAGCAGAAGATAGACCTTCATTGCTTTCACTGCTCTGATTGATCATTGACTGTTTCTATCTACTGATTTGATATAAGTAAAACCCCGACATTGCTGCCGGGGCTTTAGTAGCTGTCTCAAACTACGTGTCCGAAAGGGGACTTGAACCCCTACCCCCTTGCGAGGACTAGCACCTCAAGCTAGCGCGTCTACCATTTCGCCACCCGGACTTGGGTTTGGTACTCATCTTTGACTACCAGTTCTAAATGTTACTACGAATACTCAACAAGACTTTGGCTACGAAGTCATGACAAAAGCGGCTTGCAGGAGTAGTTTTGATTCATGGCTAATGATGCACGAAACACGTTGAACAGTTTGGTAGCAGCACTCGAGAGACATTACGAGGCGATTTCCAGTGGACGCGGCGGTGAAGACCCAGCCGTAATCGCTACCTACGAGCACCTAAAGACAGCGTTCTTGGACTATGAAGAGGCAGTTTCTGATGCATTCGGTGAGGTTCTTCCTATGGAGCTAGCGGAAGACGACGAAGACTGGTCATGAATTTCCTAGAAGCCATAATTCTAGGAATCGTTCAAGGTCTTACAGAATTCCTTCCAGTTTCATCTAGCGCTCACGTTCAGATCGCATCTGAACTAATGCAGATACCTGGATTATCAGACAAGAACTCTGCCACAACAGCTTTCATTGCAACTATTCAGCTCGGAACTGAAGCCGCTGTCTTGATTTACTTTGCCAAAGACATAGCTCGATTGGTGAAAGCGTGGTTCAGGGGAGTGTTCAACGCAAAACTCAGAGACAACGCAGACTACAGAATGGCTTGGCTAGTCATCATCGCTTCTATCCCTGTTGGCTTGGTCGGCTATTTGCTTAGAGACTTCATACAAGACACCGTCAGAACTCTATGGGTAGTTGCTTTCACAATGATTTTGTTCGCTGCGATCCTGTTCCTTGCAGATCGATACGGAAGAAGACAGAAAGAGGTTGCTGACGTTACATTCAACTCAGCGGTTGGCTTTGGTCTGTCACAAGCTCTAGCTGTTATTCCAGGAGTTTCTAGATCAGGGGCCAGCATCAGCTTCGGATTGTTCGCAGGCTTCACAAGAGCGGCTGCAGCAAGATTTTCTTTTCTGATTGGTATACCCGCAGTTCTAGCAAGTGGTCTAATCGAGTTCAAAGACAGTTATCAAATGCTGGATGCGAATGCGTTGTCTGGAACCATTGTTGCAACCATTACTTCTTTTGTTGTTGGTTACTTTGTCATTGCTGGATTACTAAAGTACCTCAACAAGGGTTCGTTTATGCCATTTGTTATTTGGCGACTAGTAGTTGGATTCGGCTTGTTGGTAATGCTGTCTAACGGATGGATTTCCGCTTAGTTCTTTGGTGGCTCTGAATCACCTTCATTTTGTCTTAGGAACTTTTCAAATTCCAAAGCAAGTTGGTCAGTTGTCATTTCTTCAGCTTCTGCTTCATCTCTAGATCTTTCTAAACCTGAAATGTAGTTGAGAAGGTCTTCGTCGCCTTCAGCAAAACTGTCTACGGATCTTTCCCACTCAAAAGCTGCTTCAAGTATTTCTTTGTGGTCGACCGTGAAGCCGAGCATGATTTCCAGGTCATTCACCAAAGCAAGGGCTGCCTTAGGAGAAGGCATAGAAGCAACGTAGTGAGGAACTTGGGCCCAGATAGAAATGGTTGGCAACCCGGCCTTCTCTAGAGCATGACCCAACACAGATAGGAATCCCGCTCGACCGTCGTAGTTGCTTCTTTCAATTCCAAGCGCGTTTCGCACTGAAGCAGTTTGACTGTTTTTATAGACCTTGATTGGTCTGGAGTGAGGGGTTTCAGAAGCGAGAGAACCGAGCATGATCACAGCTTGAATGTCTCTATCTTCAATGATCTCCACTAGTTCGGTAATCAAGAACTGCCACTGCAGAGCTGGTTCTTGTCCGGTTAGGAAGTAAAGGCTTAGGTCCTTTTCTTGAATAGGAGTCTTTGATCCAGGTCCGAATAGTTCAATGCTTGGCCAGACGAAGTCTCTTTCGCCATGTTCATCTAGAACGATGATTGGCCGTTGACGAAGAAGATCAAAGTAATCCTGGTCGTCAATTGAGAGCAGCAAATCTGAAGATAACTTGTCTTTGATGTATGAAACGGCACCTGTGGAAGCCATACCCGCATCTGTCCAACCGTCCAGAGCTATTACTAAAACGCGTCCACCAAAGATATTTGAAATCTCGTTCAATCAATCACCATTTCACTTCAAGAGTCATAAGAACTCTATTTCATTTCGGCAGATTAGACTTTC
>JBEDLY010000049.1:0-8781 GCA_041171365.1 Actinomycetota bacterium
CATGTCTGACCTTGATCTCTCTCAAGAAATCAAGCAAATCCGTGCCACATTTGCCACGATTGCTGAGGTTACTGACGTACCCAAGCTAGATAAAGAAATTGAACAGCTAGAAGTAGATGTTCAAATGCCTAACCTTTGGGATAACGCAGAACAAGCACAGAAGCTAACTAGTGCTCTTTCCAGGAAACAGGCTCAGCGAACCCGAATCCAAGATATTGCCAGCAGGTTAGACGATCTCGAAGTTCTAATTGAATTGGCGAACAGCGAATCCGATAAGTCTGCTGCTACAGAAGCCACAGCTGAACTTGAAGCCTTGAAGAAACTTGTTGCTGAACAAGAAGTTGAGACACTACTCAATGGTGAATATGACTCAAGAGCAGCAATTATCACTATTCGTTCAGGTGCTGGCGGAGATGATGCCACCGACTTCGCTGAAATGCTCATGAGAATGTATTTGAGATATGCAGAGAAGCAGAGCTGGCCTTCTCAGGTCCTAGATATCTCTCATGCTGAAGGTGCTGGAATAAAGTCTGCAACATTCGAAATTGATGCTCCTTACGCCTATGGACAACTTTCAGTAGAAGCAGGAACACATCGTTTGGTTCGTATGAGTCCTTTCAATGCAGCGGGAAAAAGACAAACCAGCTTCGCTGCTGTTGAAGTAGTTCCTTTGATTGAACAAACAGATGTCATTGATATCCCTGAAAGTGATATCCGAATCGATGTCTTTAGATCTTCTGGTCCTGGTGGTCAATCGGTCAACACGACAGACTCCGCTGTTCGAATCACACACATTCCAACTGGAACAGTTGTCTCTTGTCAGAATGAAAAGTCTCAACTTCAGAACAAAGCATCAGCTATGAGAGTTCTTCAGTCAAGACTTCTTGAAATCAGAAGAACTGAAGAAGAGGCAACTAAAAAGCAACTTGCTGGTGAGGCAACTGCTTCCTGGGGAGACCAGATGCGCTCTTACGTATTAGCTCCATACCAAATGGTTAAAGACCTAAGAACAAACTTTGAAGTAAACAACCCGGACGCTGTATTTGATGGCGATATTGCTGGTTTCATCGCCTCAGGCATCAGATGGCGTAAAACAGGCACCATTTAGTAAAGACACACAGCCCAATCAGACCCATCTATTGGGTAGGTCAATTTAGGCTAAAAACCTAATGATTTCAATTTCTCAAGTAACCAAGGCCTATCGAGGTGCCCCAAGGGCGGCCCTAGATAACGTATCCCTAGAAATAGACAAGGGTGAGTTTGTCTTTCTAGTTGGATCTTCAGGTTCAGGTAAGTCATCTCTTATGAGAATGATCTTGAGAGAAGACATGCCTACTAGCGGCAGCATCCATGTTTTGGGGGAGAACCTAGTCGGTATCCCGTCAAGAAGAGTTCCTCACTTCAGAAGAAAGCTTGGAGTCGTCTTCCAAGACTTTAGATTGCTCCCTAACAAGACAGCAGCTCAAAACGTTGCCTTCAGCCTTGAAGTTATTGGTAAGTCAGCAGGCTTCATTGCTGAAGCAGTCCCAGATGTTCTTCGCCTTGTTGGTTTGGAAGAAAAAGCAAACAGCTTGCCATCAGAACTAAGTGGTGGAGAACAGCAAAGAATTGCTCTGGCAAGAGCTATTGTCAACAAGCCTGCAATTCTTCTCGCCGATGAGCCAACCGGAAACCTAGATCCAGCAACAAGCGAAGGAATTATGGCTTTGCTTGAGCGCATTAACCTGAGTGGAACAACAATTGTTATGGCTACTCACGATGTTGGAATCGTTGATAGAGGTCGAAGACGAGTTGTTGAACTAAGCCAAGGAAAAATCATCAGAGATGAACGCAGTTCAGGTTATGGACTGGACCGATGAGATTTAGCTTTGTCTTTAGTGAAATGGGTATCGCCATTAGGCGTAACCTATCGATGATTGTTTCGGTCATCCTGGTTACCTTTATTTCTCTAACCTTTGTTGGAACAGCAGGTCTACTGCAGCAGCAAATTGGTTCGATGAAAACCTACTGGTATGACAAGGCTCAGGTAGCAATCTATCTTTGCACCAAGACATCTCCGCAGGAAATATGCCCTCAAGGTGAAGCAAGCAAAGACGTTCAAACAACAATCACTGAAAGATTAGATTCAGAGACTTTAGCCCCATACATTGACAAGTATTACTTCGAGAATCACCAGCAAGCTTTTGACACTTTCCAAAAAGAGTTCAAAGACAATTCAGTAGCTAAGTATGTAACTCCGTAACTCCTGAACAACTGAATGAAACCTTCTGGGTAAACCTCAAAGACCCTAACCAAGCTCCAATCATCATTGAGAGCTTCAACGGT
This sequence comes from Actinomycetota bacterium, assembly GCA_041171365.1. Lineage (GTDB taxonomy): Bacteria > Actinomycetota > Actinomycetes > Actinomycetales > Microbacteriaceae > Rhodoluna. The sequence continues at coordinate 2,326 of JBEDLY010000049.1, forward strand.
CTAGCCGGTGTTGAAGAAGTTAAGGACCAGAGAACCTACCTAGATCAAATCTTCAGCATGCTAAACATCGCCAGCCTTGCAGCGATCTCTATTGCTGGTTTGATGCTCTTCTCAGCAGTTCTTCTTATCTCAACAACAATCCGCCTCTCAGCAGTGATGAGAAGACGTGAGATTGGAATCATGAGACTAGTAGGAGCTAGCAACTTCTATATCCAGCTCCCATTCATCCTTGAAGGTGTTGTAGCTGGAGTTATAGGAAGTTTGCTGTCTGGTGCAGCCATTGTCGGTATTGTCCAATTCTTTGTTCAAGGCTTCCTAGCTACCCAGCTTCCTTTCACCACCTTCGTGGGATTAGGCGACGCTCTAGCCCTAGTTCCAGGTCTTGTGCTGGTCGGAGCAGGGTTAGCAGCGATAGCTGCCGCAACATCTATCAGAAGATATTTGCGCGTTTAGAGTTAGACTGATTGGCTGTCTTGAGTTTCAAGACATTAATGATCTATTCAGGAGAACATCGTGCCTAGAGAGCGTGGCGAAAAGGTAGTAGCCACTAATCGTAAAGCCCGACACGACTACGCAATCGAAGACGTGTTTGAGGCTGGCATTGTCCTAACCGGAACAGAAGTAAAGTCCCTAAGAGCAGGTCGAGCAAGCCTTGTTGATGGCTATGCAAGCGTTGAAAACGGCGAAGCTTGGCTTGAGAATGTGCACATCCCTGAATACTTTCAAGGAACCTGGAATAACCACAACACCAGAAGAAAGCGCAAGCTACTTCTGCACCGCTCTGAGATCTATAAGCTCTCCGGCAAGATCAAGGAATCAGGTTTTACCCTGATTCCGCTATCTCTCTATTTCAAGGATGGCAAAGCCAAAGTTGAACTAGCCCTTGCCAAAGGTAAGCGCGAGTATGACAAGCGTCAGACTCTGAAAGAGCAGCAAGACACCAGAGAAGCAGCTAGAGCCATGTCCACTAAAGGTAAAGACTGGTAATTCTTTGGGAATAGGGGAATAAATTCCCCTTAGTCATTGTTTCTATAACTAGATGGCTTTAGAGTTGTCTAGCCCTCACAAGGGAATTGGTAACTAAATATGGGGATGATCGGTTTCGACAAGGTATCTTGATGCGAAAAGAAGCGGGTCGTGAATGCAGCGTCAACACGTAAATGTCCGTTGCAAAATATAGGTGCTAAATCTAAAAGCACTGACTTCGCCCTAGCTGCTTAATAGCGCTAGCCCGAAGTCCGTTAGTCCAACATTAGATTTCGTGTTGGGTCCTAGCGTCATCTAGAAATCTTGCTGAGAAGTTACGCCTTAGGGCTTCTCGGGACTTTTACTCAGGCTGGGCTAGTCGGTTTAGTCGCTTCATGCAAAAACCGTAGCCGAGAAAATCATTAGTGAAGCTACACCCGTAGAAGAGTTCGTTTCGATGTCATGGACGGGGGTTCGATTCCCCCCATCTCCACCACCCCATTTAAGTAGACCCCTAGCAATAGGGGTCTACTTATTTAACGGGTTATTTGAGAATTAGGCCTATAGCCAGAGCAACGATTAGTAGAGCTCCGGCGTATTGAATCCGATGTTGGATCTTCGCACTTGTCAAGGCTTTGGTTAGGTTTGCTGCGACGACTAGAGATAGCTGCCAAACAATTGATCCTAGGAAAACACCAACTGCAAAATACGCGATGCTCATGAACCCGGTTCCCTGGGATAGAGCTGCAACGCTTGGCGTAATTCCGAAGAAGTAGAACGCAGTGGCAGGATTAAGCACTGTTAGTCCGAAGAACTTGGCATAAGTCCTAGCTCTAGAAGTAGGAGAATTTGCAAGATCAGGGCTGTTGATTTTTGAACTCTTTCGAGCGTCAATAAAAATCTTTATTCCTACGTAAAGCAGAATGAGCGAACCTAGCACTCGAAGAGGGAAGACCCAATCTGTTAGGAAACTAATCACAACGTTGCCAAAGGCAAAGACTACCGCCGCATAAGAGAAGTCAACGCTTGCCATAGCTAACGCCCCGAACACACCTATTTTTCGTCCGTGTTTGATAGTTGTGCTCATCAGCAGAATTGCCATTGGGCCCAAGGGGATTGCTAAGGCAATACCTGCCATTACTCCAGCGACAAAGATTTCCATGGATTACGTTCCCTCAGTTTGTTACTACAAAACCTTGGCTGGGTTACCCACCACGGTTGTGTTTGGTGCAACGTCGCGAACAACTAGTGTTGCTGCTCCAACGGTCGCTCCATCACCAACTGAAATGTTTCCAATAACAAGCGACTGAGCCCCGAGCACAACATTATTTCCGATGGTTGGATGCCGTTTTCCGCGCTCACCAGTTTTTGACCCCAAGGTTACGCCATGATAAATCAACACATCGTCTCCAATGATGGCGGTTTCGCCAATCACTGTGGCCATGCCGTGATCAATTACTAATCGGCGACCGATTTTGGCAGCAGGGTGAATCTCAACGCCAGTGATGGACCTGCCGATGTAGCTCCATGTTCTCGCCAAAGTTTTTAGACCGCATCGCCATAAAAAGTTTGCTTGGCGATAGTTCCAGATTGCGTGCAAACCTGGATTGGAAAGAATAACTTCAAGGGCGTTACGCGCAGCAGGGTCGCGCTCCAGAATAGCCCTGATGTTTTCACCGAAGCGATTGTTGTCTTTAGTCTTCAAGAAGATCCTTGTAGAGGGCAGTAGAAAGATATCGCTCTCCAAATGATGCAAAGAGAACAACTATCTTTTTACCGGCGTTTTCAGGACGGTTCGCAATTTGATGTGCTCCCCAGGCGGCAGCACCTGAAGAGATGCCACCAAGAATGCCTTCTTCTGCAGCCAAACGGCGAGCGTATGAAAACGCTAGGTCGCTAGGACAATCGAGTACTTCATCGTAAATTTTGGTGTCTAGAACTTCTGGCACAAAGTTTGGTCCGATACCTTGAATTGGGTGCCCAGCTGGTGAACCACCGTTGAGAATCGGTGAAGCCATCGGCTCGACAGCGATGATCTTGATGTTTGGGTTGAGAGCTTTTAGTGCCTGGCCAACTCCTGTGATAGTTCCTCCGGTGCCAATTCCACCAACAAAGATGTCCACTTCACCGTTTGTGTCTCGCCATATCTCAGCACCAGTTGTTTCGCGGTGAATCTTTGGACCTGCGGGATTTGAGAACTGACGAACAGCAACAGCGTTGGTTGTGCTGGCAATTTCTTCGGCCTTCGCTACAGCTCCACGCATACCCTCAGCTGCTGGAGTGAGGACTAGTTCTGCACCATAGGCCTTTAGAAGCATTCGACGTTCTATGCTCATGCTCTCAGGCATCGTCAAGATAATTTTGAATCCACGAGCAGCACAAACCATAGCCAGCGCGATACCGGTATTACCCGAAGTGGCTTCCACGATAGTGCCACCTGGCTTCAGAGCACCTGATTCAGTTGCAGCATCAACCATTGCAATAGCAAGGCGGTCCTTCACTGAAGAAGAAGGGTTATAGAACTCAAGCTTTGCCAGTACCTCGGCAGGAGCCCCATCCATCACTCTGTGAAGGCGGACTAGAGGTGTGTTTCCAAAAGCTTCCGTTATGTCGTTGTAAATGGCCATAAGTAAAGGTTACCCAGCAATGAGCACTAACTACAAAAGTTGCCATTCTGGATAGGTATTTTGAATGCCTTCACCAAAGATTCCCAGAGTCTTAGTGTCAGATTCGCCTATTCTGAGACATAAACAATGTATGACCTTCATTTCTGCGATGTGGGGACCAGAGAGATTTTGAGGGGAGTGAGCATGGATCAAGACAAATTTGTCGCTACCTTCCGCACTCATCTCCAAGATGTCTCTAAATACCTAACCAGACGTGTTGAGATCAGCAACGTAGAAGATCTTGCTAGCGAGATCTTTGAGATTGCCTGGAGAAAAAGAGAATCCTGCCCAGAGGGTTTTGAATTGGCTTGGCTTTATAAAATCGCAGGGTTCGTCGTCTCAAATCACAGAAGGAAACTCTCAAGAAGAGTTGTCATGTTACCGCTGCTAGATCACGACAGGTCAGCTCCCTCCGCCGAGGATATTGCCCTGGATGGTTCAAGCGTGGCCATAGCTTTTGATTTGCTTTCTTCAAAAGATAGGCAAATACTCTCACTATTCGTATTCGAGCAATTGAGCGTCAAAGAGATATCTGTAGCACTTGAAATATCAGAAAACAGCACTAGCCAGAGACTCAAGAGGGCTAGAGAACGATTGGCTAGAAATCTTGCGCTCCAAGTGTCAGATACCCATGAAGGGGGACATTAACTAGGCATGAATAACAAATTTGAAGATGATGAAGTTTTAGCTCAGTTGAGCAAGTCAGCTCGTAAAACCAAAGAGCTAAAACTTGACGAAGGCATTATTCAATCTGCCATCTCGAGTAAACACAATATTGGTAGACGAAAGTTTGCTGCACCTGCTCTTATGTTTAACCTAGCCGGAGCTGCTGCTGTGATATTTGGAGTCTTCGTCGTCACAGGCCCTCTAGCGTCAAGTAACCAAGAAGTTCTTTCAAGTGGAGCTCTGGACCAGCTTTCAAAAATTGAAGGCTCAATGGCCTTGGCAATGGGCCACGTGAAAATCAACGAAGAAGATCTATTAGCTAGAGACGGTAAATCTCTAGCAGAATTTGGACAAAGTGCTGTCGGTAATTATGTTTCAAATGGTCCGCCCGAGTATGTCGATGAAATTTGGACTGGTAAAGGTGGAACTTCCTATGGAAACCTTTGGGTCTTTGTTGTCACTGATGCTGTGTACACAGCCAATTTTGATCATCCTGTTTTAGACAAAATGTTATTTGCAGACAGCAGCCTAACTACTTCTTTAGGTGAAGCCCAAGTGATTAGACATCCAGATCAAATAGCTCGTAGTTCAGACGCGGATGGCATAAGACTTTTGATTCAAGGGGATAGCAATATTTTGTATCCGCTCGTGGTTCCTGTAAACCAAGAACAAGGAAGCCTGTATCAAGAACTTAGAGATTACATTCTCAGCACTACTTTCACCAAAGTTCCTACTTTTTAGCCTTCAAGCTTCTTGTTAGGCAGCAACTCAGGGCTAGCATTTAGACATGAGCACTTTCACAGATAGAACCAAGTCAGCCTTATTAGTTATTGATGTTCAGGTAGGTGTAGTTGCTGATGCTTTTGAACGTGATGCCAGGGTTGCCAATATATCTACAGCTATAGATAAGGCAAGAGCAGAATCTGTACCAGTGATCTGGGTGCAGCACTCAGATGAGGGGCTTGTTCTAGAAAGTGCTGACTGGGAAATTGTCCCTGAGCTAACTCCAATACCTAGCGAACCTAAGGTTCGAAAGCTATTTAGATCTTCTTTTGAAGACACAAATCTTGAAGAACTCCTTGATGGACTTGGTGTTTCACACCTTTATGTTTGCGGAGCTGAAACTAACAACTGTGTGAGACATACCTCTCACACAGCACTTGAAAAAGGATATGACGTCACTTTGATCTCAGACGCTCACACGACTACTGGTTTTGAGTGGGACGGCTACATCGTTGATGCAGCAAGGGTTATTGATGAACAGAACATCAACTTCATGGATTACTCACTACCTGGCAGGTCTGCAAAGGTGGTTCCTGTTACCGAGCTTTCTTTCTAGTTCCCAATAAACTCCTTAAGAACACTATGAAAGGTGATTAAACATGGCAAAAGCCGAAAAGAAAGCTGCTAAGGCAGCAGGAAAGATCAGTGAGAAGGGCCTAACTAGATACAACCTAGTTGCTGGTCTATTGCACTTGTTCTCCGCTATTTCTCTAACTGCAATTCTTGTACAGGTAGAAGTTCAGGGATACTTCCCAGTAACAGCAACTTGGATGGATGGCCCTCCGGGATTCAAGCCAGGTCAAACCTTCACTCAGGGTGGACAGACATTCACTTTCCCTGAGCCAACAACAGTTGAACTGTTCACCATCAACCTAGGTGGAGCAATCATTGCCTTCCTATTGCTTTCAGCAATCTTCCACTTCCTAATCATTTCTCCATGGTTCAAGAAGCGTTACTTCGATGGTCTAGCTAACACACACAACTACTTCCGTTGGACTGAGTACTCACTGTCATCTTCAATCATGATTACTTCAATCATGCTGTTGAACGGTTTCACTGACTTCGCAGGTCTAATCGCAGTATTCGCTGTGAACGCAAGCATGATCTTGTTCGGTGCTCTTCAGGAGAAGTACGAGAAGCCAGGTAACGGTAAAGGTCTGCCATTCATCATGGGTTGTATGACCGGTGTTGTTCCTTGGATCATCATCTTCATCTCTGTATTCCGTCCAGGTTACGAAGGTCAGAATGAGATTCCTGGTTTCGTATACGGAATCATCATCACCATCTTCATCGCATTCAACACTTTCGCAATCAACCAGGCTCTGCAGTACAAGCAGGTTGGAAAGTGGAAGGACTACCTATTCGGTGAGCGTGT
>JBEDLY010000050.1:0-6434 GCA_041171365.1 Actinomycetota bacterium
TTCTCGATCTCAGGTCTTCCAGAGATCTTTAGTTGTCTTTCTGCCTCAACTTCAGCTGGCAGACCATGGGTGTCCCAACCAAAGCGTCTTTCAACTCTGAACCCCTGCATGGTCTTGAACCTAGGAACAGTGTCCTTGGCATAACCGGTTAGTAAGTGTCCGTAGTGAGGAAGACCATTTGCGAAGGGTGGACCGTCATAAAAGACGAACTCAGGGGCGTTTTCGTCCTTGCGTTGGTCTATCGAGGCCTGAAAAGTCTTGTCTTTAGCCCAAAACTCGAGGATTGACTCTTCAATGGCAGGAAACGATGGGCTAGCTGGGACCTGGTCGCGGATGCCAAAAGAAGCTCCATTATTTTTGGGATACATGGCTTGCTCTCTGGGTTTAGGGGTAAAAGTTCTAATCTCAATGTTAATCTTAATGAACCCTAACTTTTTGGAGAAGCACAACGTGACCTCAAGCCACGAAACCCCTGATTTCAGAGCCCCAGCCTCAACCCCTGAACGCGTAGGCGTAGAAGGCCTAGAGGAGAAATGGGCTCTAGCCTGGGACACCGATGGAACCTACAAGTTCAGAAGAGATGTGGATAAGGCTCAGGTCTTCTCTATTGACACTCCACCTCCGACAGTTTCAGGGTCCCTGCACGTAGGACACGTCTTTAGCTATACCCACACCGACGTTGTTGCCAGATTCCAGCGTATGCGTGGCAAAGAGGTTTATTACCCAATGGGTTGGGATGACAATGGTCTACCAACCGAGCGACGAGTTCAGAACTACTTCGGTGTTCGTTGCGATCCTTCACTTCCATACATCGAGGGTTTCACTCCTCCTTATGAAGGTGGAGACAACAAGTCTTCTAAGGCAGCAGACCAGATTCCAATCTCAAGAAAGAACTTCATTGAGTTATGCGAGAAGCTAACTGCTGAAGATGAACTTCAGTTCGAAGCTCTATGGCGTCAGCTAGGTATCTCAGTTGACTGGGATCAGACCTACCAAACCATCTCCCCTGCAGCTCAAAGAGTTTCTCAGCAAGCTTTCCTAAATAACCTCTCAAGAGGTGAGGCCTACCAGTCAATGGCTCCAACACTTTGGGATGTCACATTTAGAACTGCAGTTGCTCAAGCAGAACTAGAAGACAGAGACCAGCCAGGTGCTTATCACCGCATTGGCTTCGATGGTCCTGATGGAAAAATCTTTATTGAGACAACACGTCCTGAACTGATCCCTGCTTGTGTGGCTCTTGTAGCTCACCCAGATGATGATCGCTACAAGGCTCTGTTTGGAAAGACAGTAAAGAGTCCTTTGTTTGGAGTCGAAGTTCCTGTAGTTGCTCACCGCCTTGCTCAGATTGACAAGGGTTCAGGTATTGCCATGATCTGTACCTTCGGAGATTTAACAGACGTTATCTGGTGGCGTGAACTAGATCTTCCTAACCGAGCAATCATTGGTTGGGACGGTCGCATTCTGGAAACTGCTCCTAATGTAATCAATACTCGTGAAGCTCTTGCTATTTATGCAGAGCTTGCAGGCAAAACAGTCTTCTCAGCTAAGACAAGAATCGTTGAACTACTTCAAGAGTCAGGTGACATGGTTGGCGACCCTAAGCCAATTACTCACCCAGTTAAATTCTTTGAAAAAGGTGACCGTCCACTTGAGATCGTTTCAACTAGACAGTGGTACGTCAGAAATGGTGGTCGCGATGCTGATCTTCGTTCTCGCCTACTTGAATTAGGCAAGGAACTAAAGTTCCACCCTGACTTCATGAGAGTTAGATATGAAAACTGGGTTAACGGTCTAACCGGTGACTGGCTGATCTCTAGACAACGTTTCTTCGGTGTGCCAATCCCTGTTTGGTATGCACTTGATGAAAATGCACAACCAGATTTCGATCGTGTTCTAGTTCCAGCGAGTGAACTACTTCCAATCGACCCTTCAACAGATGTTCCAGCAGGTTACACAGAAGACCAGCGCGGTGTAGCAAACGGATTCATTGGTGAAGTGGACATTATGGACACTTGGGCAACTTCATCTCTAACACCTCAATTAGCAGGTGGCTGGCTAGATGACCCAGAGAAGTTTGCCAAGGTATTCCCTTACTCTCTTCGCCCGCAGGGACAAGACATCATCAGAACCTGGTTGTTCTCAACTGTTCTTCGCTCTCAGCAGGAGCACGGAATATTGCCTTGGGCTGATGCTGGTATCTCCGGCTGGATTCTTGATCCAGATCGCAAGAAGATGTCTAAATCAAAGGGCAACGTTGTTACCCCTAACGATCTTCTAGTTGAACACTCTTCTGACGCTGTTCGCTACTGGGCTTCTTGTGCTCGTCTAGGAACTGATGCTGCTTTTGATACCGGAATGATGAAAATCGGTAGAAGATTAGCAATCAAGGTTCTAAACGCTGCCAAGTTTGTATTGAGCTTTGAGGCTCCAGCAGCAGATGCCAAGGTCACAGAGCCAATCGATCAGAGTCTTCTACTGAACCTTGCTGGAGTAGTTAGAGATGCAACTACTGCATTTGAAAACTATGACCACACCAAGGCTCTAGAGCTAGCTGAGAAGTTCTTCTGGAACTTTACCGATGACTATCTAGAACTAGTTAAGGAACGTGCTTACGGTCAGGGTGGATTCAACTCTGATGAGCAAGCATCAGCACTAGTAGCCCTTCGTCAAGCTCTTCTAACCCTTCTTCGCCTATTTGCACCATTCCTACCTTTTGCAACAGATGAGGTTTGGTCATGGTGGCAGGTTGGCAAGGGTTCAGTTCACAGAAGCTCATGGCCTACTGAGGCTGAGCTAGTTCAGGGTCTAGATTCAGCAAACCTTGATCTTCTTCCTTTGGCTTCCCAGGCTCTATTTGGAACTCGTAAGGCAAAGAGCGATGCTAAGGCTTCTATGAAGGCTGATGTCCTCTCCGCTAACTTGGTTGCACCTAAGGACCTGATTGCTCGCCTTGAGCTACTCTCCCCTGATCTAAAGGCTGCTGGACGTATTGCAGAGCTTGTAATGGTTCCAGGTGATGAACTGGCTGTTACCGAGGTTGTTTTAGCTCCCACAGAATAGTTTTCGGGAAAGAACAAATTAAGAAACATTTTCGAAGGCTAGGCTCTTGTTTATGACTTTTGAAAACGAAAACCCATTTGCTCAGCGTTCCACACTTGAGTATGAGATGCCGGACTTCTCTCGAATCAATGATGAGAGCTACCTACCTGCCTTCCATGCAGCCTGCGCCGAACAGCTCCACGAGATTCATGAAATCATCAAGCAAGATGAAGTTACTTTCGAAAACACTATTGTCGCTCTAGAGCGCAGCGGTCAGATGTTGCAGAGAGTCTTAAACGTTTTCTACAACAAGTCTTCAAGCGACACTACAGATCGTCTTGATGAAATTGAAGAAGAGTTAGCACCTAAACTTTCAGCTCATACCGATGCCATTTCGCTAAACCAAGCTCTATTCGGCAGAATCAAAGAGCTATACAGCAACCGAGATTCATTAGAACTAAACAATGAAGATGCGTGGCTACTTGAGCGTTACTACATGGACTTTACCCACGCAGGTGCTCACCTAACAGATGCTCAGCGTGAAGAACTTACCAACCTAAACGAAGAACTCTCTAAGTTAGAGACTCAGTTTGGCAAGAACCTACTTACAGACACCAACGATCTAGGTGTTCTAGTTGATGATGTGGCTGAACTAGATGGCCTGTCAGAGAACGAGATTGCAGCTTGTGCTGCGGCTGCTAAGGCTAGAGGGCTTGAAGGTAAGTGGCTTGTTGGAATGGTTAACTACACTGGCCATCCGCTACTAGCAAGCATGAAGAACCGTGGACTCCGCGAGCGAGTCATGAAGAACTCACTACTCAAGGGCTCCCGAACTAATGACAACGACAACCGTCCAGTCATTCTTGAGATGATAAAGCTTCGTGCAAAGCGCGCTGAATTATTTGGTGTTAAGACACACGCTGAGCACGTGCTTCAAGACCGTAACGCTCAAAACCCTGAGAATGTTCACAAGATGCTCAAGCAGATTGCCCCAGCAGCAGTTAGAAACGCAAAACTGGAAGGTGAGGATCTGCAGAAAGCTATCGATGCAAGCGGAGAGAACTTCACCCTAGAGTCATGGGACTGGGACTTCTACACAGAGGCAGTCCGTCTTGAGAAATACAACCTAGACACCTCAGCCATGAGACCTTACTTCGAACTTGAGAGAGTTCTCAGAGATGGTGTTTTCTTTGCTGCTAACAAGCTCTTTGGAATTACTTTCGAGGAACGCAAAGACATCGTTACTTACCACCCTGATGCTCGTGCATTCGAGGTATTCAATGACGATGGCTCAAAGCTAGCTCTATTCATTGGAGACTTCTACACACGTGATTCAAAACGTGGTGGAGCTTGGATGAACAACCTCGTTGATCAGAACCACTTGCTAGGGCAACTACCAATTGTTGTAAACAACCTAAATGTTCCTAAGCCACCAGCAGGTCAACCAACACTTCTGACTTACGACGAGATCACAACACTGTTCCACGAGTTTGGTCACACGCTGCACGGAATTCTTTCTGATGTGAAGTACCCAAGATTCTCTGGAACAAACGTGGAAAGGGACTTCGTTGAGTTCCCATCGCAGGTAAACGAGATGTGGCTAACCTGGCCAGAGGTGTTGGACAATTATGCAAGACACTATGAGACTGGCGAGAAGATTCCTCAGGAATGGGTAGACAATCTAAAGGCATCTTCAGCGTTCAATGAAGGTCACGCCACAACCTCATATCTAGCTGCCGCAATCTTGGACCTTGCTTGGCACTCACTAGATGCAGATGCAACAGTTTCAGATGTTGAAGATTTCGAAGCTAAAGCTATTGAGGGTTACGGGTTGAACTACTCTCCTGTTCCAACTAGATACCGTTCAACATACTTCTCACACATCTTCGCCGGTGGTTATTCAGCTGGCTACTACGGATACATTTGGTCAGAAGTTCTGGACGCTGACACAGTTGACTGGTTCAAGGAAAACGGTGGACTTACTAGAGCCAACGGTGACCACTTCAGAAATACTTTGCTTTCACGAGGTGGATCTATCAACTCAATGCAGATGTTTAGAAACTTTAGAGGACGAGATGCAACTATTGAGCCACTCCTAAAGCGCAGAGGTTTGCTTTAAATCTTTACTCTTTGAGGCTTCTTCAGTTTGAAGAGTTGAATCACTGCAAGGCCAGCCACGATGGCCCAGAATGCTGCTCCAATTGAGTAGAAGGCAATGCCGCTGGAGGCAACTAGGAATGTGATTACCGCAGGTAGTCGTTCTTTCGCAGTCTCAACCATCACATTGAAGGCATTGATAATTGTTGGCAGCAAGGCAAGACCGCTTGCTGCAAGCAAGAGATCTCTCGGCGTTTGATAAACAAATGCCACTGCGATGCCTGTGAAGACTGCAAAAATGCAGTAAACCACTCCACCGCTTACTGAAGCAACCCAGCGCTTAGCCGGATCTTTATGTGCTTGTTCATTGGCATTAAGAGCAGCCGTAATAGCCGCAAGATTCATAACGTAACCACCAAAGAAGGATGCAACTGCAGTTGCGGCTCCAGTTGTTGTAAGGACCGCTCTAAAAGGGATCTGGTAACCGTAGGACTTCATAATGGCAATACCAGGAACGTTTTGAGCAGCCATTGTTACTAGATACAAAGGCAACGCGATTGTGAATATTGAAGCCAAGCTGAAACCGGGTTGCACATAATTCACTGTTACAGACCAGTCGGAAGCCGACACTGTTAGACCTTGATTCAATCCGATTAGAGTGAACGCCAAAACAATTGCTACCGGTGATGCCCATACCGGTGCTAACCAGTAGAGAATTAGCCAGGTGGCAATCACTGGTAAAACCAGAAGTGGATACTCAGCGCTAGCAGCAAAAGGCGCTACACAGAAGCTAAAGATAACTCCAGCCAACATCGCGCTTGCGATTGACTTTGGAATTGCTGAAACAATTTCACCGAGCTTTGGCCACAATCCAGTGATAACGAGCAAAACACCACAAACCAAAATTCCACCCATGACGTTGTTGAAACCAATTCCTGAGACCGATGAGCCAGCAAGAAGAGCAGCACCTGGAGTTGACCAAACAATTGAGATTGGCATCTTGAAACGCCAACTCAAAACTATGGAAAGCAGTCCGTAAACCACAAGTAGTAGGGCAATCATCGAAACAGATTGCTCCTTGGTAGCTCCAATAGCTACGCAAGCACTCAAATAGATTGCAGTTGATGCGGCAACTCCGGTGACGCTCGCAACCGTACCAGCGATTATGGGAGCTTTTAGATCAGAGGCTTTTGATGCCAATTACTAGGCCGACTTTTCTTGTCTTGAAGCCTTGATTGGAGTGACAACAGCCTGTTCAGTTCCTTCAACGACAGCCTTAGTGATTCTTACAAGAC
>JBEDLY010000051.1:0-6310 GCA_041171365.1 Actinomycetota bacterium
GTGTCTTCGAAAGCTTCTTCGAAGATGGACTGCATCTTGCTGTCTAGTTCCTTGATGATGTCCATCAAGTCTGCTCTTGTTTGAGTAAGGTCAGTTAGCTGTTCGGTTAGGAACTTGTGTCTTTGCTCAAGAGCAGCAAACTCTTCAAGAGCTAGTGGGTTTACTCGACCAAGACGCTCTAATAGACGCTCTGCTTCATGCAGTCTCTTCTGCTGTTCAGCTTTGACGAAAGGCTTTGGATTCTCTGGGTTCTCTGGATCTGGAATCATCTGATCAGGTCCATACTCGTTCACGAGAACTTGCTGGTCGAGAGCTAACTCTTCATTCGCCTTAGAGACAAGGTTTGCTAGGTTCAGTCTCTTCTCGTGGTTAGAAAGCTCAATGTCGTGAACTGTTTGAGTAAGAGCAGACAATCTGTTTTGAACTGTTGAAGTTTCACCACGCAGGCGAACAAGTTCTTCATTCTGGTTTCTTCTCTTGCTCTCAAGATCGTGCAGAGCAAGTTTGGCAACCTGAGCTGATTTCTCAATTGCAGAGATAGCAACTGGAAGTAATTCAAGAACACTCTGGGCTGCTGCCAGTTGTCTAGCTTGAAGTTGGGCAGCCGCCTTAGATTTTTCAATAGCGTCAAGAGCATCGCCGATTTGAGTGCGAAGAGATACCGCTCTGTCTGTTTCAACTCTTAGGCGATCGGTTGCAGAACCGAGTTCAACGCGAACATCCAACTCTGCCTGTCTAGCGTTATCCACTGCTAGAGCAAGATCTGCTCTGGCAGAGACATCTAGATTTGGTCTTTCACGCTTAGAGAATTCAAGGTGGCTAGCAACTGCAACTTCAACTGCAGATTTAGCAACAGAAATACCTTCACGAGCTGTAGCAGCAACTCTCTCTAGACGAGCTCTTTCCCCATCGAGTGCTTCAACCTGAACCCTTAGACGGCCTAGCTTTTCAGCATGCGAGGCAAGTTCTGCGTCGTGCTTCTTTAGTTCGGCTAGTGCTCTGGCAGTCTGCTCTTTGGCTGTTGTCTCTTGTGAACGAGCAGCTGTTAGTTCTGCTCTAAGTCTTTCAATACTTTCGTTGACTGTTGCAAGTTTTGACTCTGCACTGTCGCGCTCAGCAACCAACTCAACCTTTGAAGGCTGCTGACCCGATCCACCTCTGATTACAGACTCAGTTAGAACATCGCCCTGCTTGGTAATAACAACAAGCTTTGAAACATTTGGTTGAGCAGAGTAAAGATTTCTAGCTGCTGCAATGTCATCAACGATTACAACGTTCACTAGGTTGGCAAGAATGCCTGCAGGTGCATCAACAACGTCAACAGCGTTTCTTGCTCCTGCGATAGTTGGAAGGTTTGCGGGCTTCACCTTGTTATAAATGTCTGCCACTACAAGTTCAACTCGACCACCGTTGTTGCTCTTTAGGTGTTCAATGGCATCAAGAGCGTCTGATCTGTTATCAGCAACGATTGCATCGGCAAGTGTGCCAAGTGCTGCTGAGATAGCTGCTTCAAAACCAGCATCAATTCTCATGTGTGATGCGACAAGACCTCTAATACCCTTTAGACCCGCAGCATTTAGTTCTGTAGTTCCATCTTTTTGCTCAAGAGTTAGATTCAGTGCACTTCGCTTCGCTAGCAGCGAGTCTCTCTCACGCTCTGCTGTGTGAAGCTCATCTCTAAGTGATTCGATCTTTGCAGCAATTGAAGTGACTTCATTCTGAGCCTGCTCATAAGCCTGCTCAAAAGAATTGTCTTGCGGTGAAGAGAAGTTGAGTTCCGATTCCAAACTCTCAAAGCTTTGAACCGCATCCTGATGTCTAGAGTTTGCTTCAGCTAGAGCTTCCTCATGACGAGCAAGTTCTTCTTGGACAGAGACAAGCTTTGCCTTGGTTAGGTTTGCTTCGCTATCTAGCCTTGCAAGTTCAACATCGAAAGCTGCAATCTCTGCACTCTTTTCCGCTGCTTGGTTATCAAAGTTTTCAAGAATCGCTCTGGCTTCGTCTCTATTGAGTTCAGCATCACGAAGTGCTCCACGAAGAGTTTCAACTGCAACAGTTAGTTCAACAACGCTTGAGTCAGCAGCCTTTGCTTCTTCTTCTATAGCTGCTGGGTCTACCTGAGAAGCAGTCAAGTTCTTTTGAGATGTTAGAAGTGCAACTCTTTGGTTAGCAATTGCCAACATGGTGCGGAACTTCTCAGTCACAGTGTCGAAAGAGAAAGCAAGAGATCTAGCAACTTCAACTTCGCTAGACATCTGTTGGTTCTCTAGTTCAGCAAGTCTTTGGTTGTTTTCATCCAACTGCTGCTGCAAGATGTTTCTTTCAGCTTTTCTATCAGCTTCAGATTGTGAGGTTTGGTCCAAACCATTTAGTAATGCAACAACTTCCGCTGCCATCAATCTAGCTTTGGCATCACGAACAACAGAAGCAATACCCTGGGCTTGACGAGCTGTTTCAGCTTGCTGGCTTAGTGGCTTTAGTTGTCTTCTAACTTCACCTGCTAGATCGTTTAGGCGAGTCAGGTTTGCCTGCATCGCTTCTAGCTTGCGCTCAGTCTTTTCTTTTCTTCTGCGGTGCTTCAAGATACCCGCAGCTTCTTCAATGAAGCCTCTACGCTCTTCAGGAGTTGCTCTTAGAACACCATCAAGCATTCCCTGACCGACGATGACGTGCATCTCACGGCCAAGACCGGTATCGCTTAGAAGTTCTTGAACATCAAGTAGTCGACAAGGCTCACCGTTAATCGCATACTCAGATCCACCATTTCTAAACAGTGTTCTTGAGATAGTGACTTCGGTGTAATCAATTGGCAGAGCACCATCGGTGTTATCAATTGTTAGAGAAACTTCTGCTCTACCTAGAGGACCCTTAGTTGCGGTACCAGCGAAGATAACGTCTTCCATCTTGCCACCGCGAAGAGTCTTAGCTCCCTGCTCACCCATAACCCAAGCAAGTGCATCAACGACGTTAGATTTACCTGAACCGTTAGGTCCAACGACCGCGGTTACACCCTTTTCAAGGATGAAAGTCGTTGGATTCGCGAACGACTTAAAGCCCTTGAGGGTCAGGCTTTTGAGATGCAAAACGGTTCGCTTTCGTAGGAGGGCGTAAGGGCTAAAGCCCAAACTTAGGGGTCTTTATAAAAATTACCTTATCTGAGGGCCTGAGGTTGCCGTAAAGCCATATTTGGGGCCAGTTAGGGCTATTTATCGCCTAAGTCTCTGACAAGTTGGGCAGAAATGAGACCCTCGGTTCATCCAGTTCTCTCGCTTGATGGCTCTGCCACACCTCTTACAAGGAAGTCCGGTTAGCCCATAAGCGTTGAGGCTAATGCTGAAATACCCTGATTCGCCATTGATGTTCTTGTATTGCTCATCGAAGCTTGTTCCTCCAGCCTCACAGGCATTAGCCAAGACAACCCTCACATGCTCTAAAAGCTCTTTAGCCTTTGGCTTAGAAAGGCTAGCTGCAGGCTGGTCGTAGTGGATCTTGGCTAACCATAGGGATTCATCGGCATAGATATTGCCAATACCGCTCAGAACACCTTGGTCTAAGAGAACTCTCTTGATACCCGAGTTCTTCTTCTTGAACTTCTTCAAAACCTCATCAACGCTAAATGAAGGATCAAGTGGATCTCTAGAAATGTGGGCAACCTGATTGGGGATCATGTTGAACCAAGACTCAGCAGAGTGATCTGCTCCGCTAAAGCCACCTGGCAAACCATCTTCGGTTGCCTGCATGACATCAATAGCTAATGAACCAAAGATTCTCTGATCAACAAATCTAAGTTCATACTTTTGACCATCAGCTGACTTGAGATAAATAGTCACTCTAGTTAGAGCATCAGGAGTGAAGCCAGGAGTTCTAAGCAACATCTGACCGCTCATACCCAAGTGCCCAATCAGAGCTAGCTGAGGTTCGTTCTTCTTTTGATTTAGTGGCAGCCAAAGAAACTTACCTCTGCGAACAGCAGCCTGAATAGTTCTACCGGTAAGAGTTTCAACAAAGTCACCTGAGGATGCAGGATGTCTCTTCAGACTTCTAACATCATGGATTTGAACTTTAGTTACTTTTGCTCCTGCAACAACTTCAGCAAGACCTGCTCTAACAGTTTCTACTTCTGGTAACTCAGGCATAACTAACCTCGAAGAGTTTTTAGAGCTTCAACAGCAGCCTGAGCTTCAGCAGCTTTGCGTGTGCGACCTGAGCCTTTAGAAATAGCAGCACCGTCAACAATTACTTCTGCGAAGAAAGTTCTATCGTGATCAGGGCCTTCATGGGTAACTTCAAAAGAAGCATCAGATTTACCAAGTGATTTAAGTAGTTCACTCAAAACAGTTCTAGGTTCTGAAGTTTCTAGAAGTTCATCTTCTGAACTAAGCAGAGGAAGAACTAGTGAATCGATGATTGCTTTAGCAGGTGCTAAACCACCGGATAAATAAGCTGCTCCAATGATTGCTTCAAAGGTGTCAGCAAGAATGTTTGTCTTAGTCTGTCCCCCGGTAGAAAGTTCACCTTTGCCAAGGCGAATGAATTCTCCAAGACCAATTTGATTTGCTGCGATAGCTAAAGTTTTTGCTGACACTGTTGCACTGCGTAAGCGTGAAAGTGATCCTTCATCCATTTCTGGATTCTCAGAATAGACATGTCCAGTTACAACAAAACCCAACACTGAATCACCTAAAAACTCTAGGCGTTCGTTGTTGGGTATTTTGCCGTTCTCGTAAGCGTAAGAACTATGAGTTAGAGCTAACTCCAGTAGTTCCGCTTCAATACTTATGCCAAGTCTTTGAATAAGCGTGGCGTAGTTCAAGATGTGAACCGAAGTTTAGGCGTCTGCTACCTTGCGGCCCTTGTACTCGTAGAACTGAACAACGCCATTAGCGTCTTCTACGGCACGAGCACGGTGAGGCAAGCTGTAAACGGTCTTACCGTTCTCAACTGTCTTAACCAACTGTGTGTTAGTTGCAATCCATGCTGAACGACGGTGACGAGTGTTTGATCTCGATAGGCGTCTCTTTGGTACTGGCATCAGTCTTCACTTTCTTGAGCAAGTTTCTTTAATTCATTCCACCGCGAATCAATCGGGGCTTCATGAGCGTGATCTGGGTTTTCATTCAACCTAACACCACACTCTGAACACAGACCAAGACAGTCAGCACTACAAATTGGGGTGAACGGAAGATTGAGAACTACCGAATCAATGATTATTGGTTCCAAGTCGATTTGTTCGGCTTGAATGACCAAGTCATCTTCTACCTCTAAAGAATAGGCGAAAAGTTCCTGAATATCTACCTGAAGCGGCACAGTAACTGGCTCTAGGCATCTTGAACACTCAGCCTGGGCTACGGTTTTGAGCCCTCCAGAGACATAAATGCCCTCATGAACGCTCTCTAGACGCAGTTTCAGGTCAATATTCTGCCCCTCTGGGACCTGGGCTAGACCCTCGCCAAGCTTGGCTTCTAGAGGCACACTGCTCTCTAGTTCACGCATGTGGCCTGGCTTATGCATGAGATCATGCACTGAAATTAGGAATGTATTCATTAGTTAGATAAGGCCTTTACTACCTCTACTGGGACGTATTTGCTGATGTCTCCCCCAAGATCAAAGACCTGCTTGACCAAAGATGAGGAAACAAAGCCATGGGTTGGATCTGCTGGAATAAAGATAGTCTCAATGCCACTTAGGTCTCTGTTGACCTGAGCCATAGGCAATTCATAGTCCAAATCCACATTGGTTCTAACACCCTTGACCAATGCATCAGCCCCAAGACTCTTGCAGTAATCAACTAATAGACCTGTGTCCAGATAACTAACAACAAAGTTTCCCGGCTTGTTCTTGAGAATCTCAGTAATTAGCTCAACTCTTTGAGTTGTTGTCAGACGAGGGTTCTTAGCTGGGTTGTGAACAACCACGATATGAACTGTTTCAAACATCTTGGCAGCACGGGTAGCGATATCGAGGTGACCGTAGGTGAACGGGTCAAAAGAACCTGGATAAACGGCGATGGGCATGAGATTAGGTTAGCCGACTATGACTTAGTTAGAAAGTTGAGGTTTCGCTTTCACCCGACTGGCTAATTCCCAAACAACTGCAAAAACTAGACAGGCAAACGCACTTGAAATGAACATGTGTTCGTAGGCCTTCTCACTTTGGGCCCCTACGCCTGAAGAAGACACCCATGCGAAGCCATCTGCGACAGAGAAAGACCTTGACCAAAACACCAGGAGCAATAGAGCAACGGGACTAACAAGTTTGAGTGACCTAAGCCAAATTTCTCGATTTTCAAAAGTCACAGCCAGCAATGAAT
>JBEDLY010000052.1:0-6306 GCA_041171365.1 Actinomycetota bacterium
TGGAGTAAGCGTGCTGCCATGGGTACTGGTTGCAGGTATCGGTATTTGGATATCTCTCATGACCATGAAGTTTGAGCCTTTACTCATCGAAGCAAGAGCACTCAGCGACAGGTTCATGTCCATTGGTAGAGAGTCAAGAAGATTTCAAGATGTTCCTGTAGTTCTTGTTCCCCTGGAACCGAGATTGGCCTTTGCTAAAAAACTAGGTGGAGAGAAATACATCTTCATTACTCAAGGAACTATTGATGCTCTAACTGAAAGTCAGTTGGACGCCGTTCTATGGCATGAATACACTCACCTCAAGAAACACCATCTTGAGATTAAGTCTCTCGCTCAGAGACTTCTAGTTGCTGCTCCATGGTCTTGGTTAGCAACTTGCTTCAGTCACGAAATCAATCTACTTACAGAACTTGCTGCTGATCAAGATGCAAAGAAAAGGGCTGGAGCTAAGGCTCTTAGTGAAGCAAAAGAGATCCTTGGTTCTTATTGCTAATTTGTTCTTGATATGAAGAAAGCCGCCCCTTAGGGCGGCTAACTTTTTAATCTTTTTGTTCTAGAGGTTCATTACCAACATCTGTTTGATAGAAGTTGAGGAATGAACGAGATGCTGTTGGACCTCTTTGTCCTTGGTATCTGCTGTTGTATTTAGCTGAACCGTATGGAGTCTCTGAAGGACTTGATAACTGGAAGAAACATAGTTGCCCAATCTTCATTCCTGGGTAGAGCTTGATTGGCAGTGTTGCTGTGTTGGAAAGTTCTAGAGTTACGTGGCCTTTGAAACCTGGGTCAACGAATCCGGCTGTTGAGTGGGTAAGTAGGCCTAGTCTTCCTAGAGAGCTCTTACCTTCTAGTCTTGCTGCAATATCATCAGGCAGGGAAACAAACTCATAGGTTGAACCAAGAACGAATTCACCTGGGTGCAGGATGAATGGCTCATCAGCGCTAACTTCAATCAATCTAGTTAGATCTGGTTGGTCTGCTGCTGGATCGATGAAAGCGTATTTGTGATTGTCGAATAGACGGAAGAACCTGTCTAATCTCACATCCATGCTGGATGGCTGTAACAAGCTCATCTCTAATGGGTCTAGGCCGATACGGCCTGCTTCGATCTGGCTTCTGATATCTCTGTCTGACATTAACATAATCAAAAGGTTACCCTGAAGTTCTCTTAGGGTGTGGTTGGTTGGCAGTGTGTAAGGCAAAATAGAACCTATGCGCGATAAAGAGGGACGTATCACTCCGCCCGAGAAACTCAAAAGAGTCTTCGAGGGTCAGGCTGATGCTCTAAACAAGGTCCCTAAGAACAAGAGGGGGCCTCTAGGTGGAGCAGTTACTCTGCGACTCGGACACCTGTTCTCTCGCTGGCTAGAGCGAAACATAGATGTGAGCTGGAAAGGCTCAGCTCCTCAGTTGATGCTGATTGCCCTGCTAGTTCGACACAAGACTTTGACCATGGGCGAGGCTGCGGAACTTCTAGATGTCACCCCTAGAGCCATCACCAGACTGGTGGATTCTCTAGAAAAAGAAGGTCTAGTCACTAGACAGGTTAGCCCTCATGACAAGCGTGTTTATCTAATCTCGGTAACAGCTAAGACTGAGGCTCAAGCTAAGCAGATGATGCCTAAGCATGAGAAGAAGATGTCTGAATTGTTCAGTATCTTCTCTGATGCAGAGTTACTTGAATACCTAAGACTCAGCAGCAAACTAGCAGAGCATCTAAAGAAAGATCTGAAGAGCGACGACTAGTGCTCTAAGCCAACTTTCTTCTGAATCCAGAGCATCCACTTAGGTGCATACCAGTTGGCCTTACCGAAGAGTCTCATAAGCGCTGGCACTAGCAACGCTCTAATCACTGTAGCGTCGAGCAATACTGCGAATGCAATTCCGAGACCAAGCATTTTCATGATGCTCACGCCGCTAGTTGCGAAAACAATAAATGAGAAAGCAAGAACTAAAGCAGCTGTTGTGATGATGCGACCAGATCTCTGCAGACCAAGGGCTACTGAGTCTCTGGTGTTCAGACCTAGATCATGTTGTTCTTTGATTCGTGACAGCAGGAATAACTCATAATCCATCGATAAACCGAATGCGATAACCGCAACCAACACAATCGATGACGAATCAATCGTGCCAGGTGTAGCAAAGTCACCTAATAGCCATTTGAGGTTTCCATCCATAAATACCCAAACTAAGAAACCAAGGGTTGCAAACAGAGAAAGGAAGTTGAGTAGCACAGCTTTGATTGGGAGTAGTAAGGAGCCTGTGAAAAGGAACAGCAGAATCAACGTTGCAACGACAATCCAGAGCACGGCCCATGGAAGATTATTTGTAATTCCAAGAAGTGAGTCTGTGTAAGACGCAGCAGATCCACCTATAAGAATCTCTGAGAAATTGTTCGGTTGCTCTCTCAGGCTGGTCGTCATGGCCTCACCGGCTGGGCTTCTAGGCTCAACATCAGCGATAACTACTATGCGAGTCCAGGTGTCACCCTTGTATTCGGTGAATAGTGTCTCCGTGCCAGGAACGAGCATTCCATCACTCATGCTCCCGTCAGGCATTTCAATCTTTGTGAATACACCTTTAGATGTTTGGACTCTAACGATGTCTTCTTGGTTAGAGAGGCGTTCAGCGAAAGCAGTGATCTGCTCTTCGTTTGAACTCTTCACCATGATTTCAACCGGTGAACCTTCACGACCAGAGAATCTTTCACGAATCTGATCGGTTGCAACAACCACTCTGTTATCCGGTGGCAAGATGCGGTCATCAACTAGCCCAAGTTTTATACCTGTTCCAAGAGATGCCAAAGAGCCAAGGCTGATAACAGCAATAACGATAATGGCGACAGGTCTCTTCATAACAAAGACTGCCAACTTTGACCAGAAACCAACATCTTTAGCTGGGCGATGCTTGAAAAGCGGCCAACGTTCTAGATTGTCACCAAGTAAGTTCAGCAAGGCAGGTAGCGCAATTAGGGCTGCTGCAACGGCCAAAGAAACTGAAACAAGTCCAGCCATGGCAAATGATTTTAGGAATGTTTGTGGGAAGAAGTTCAAAGCGACCATTACCAAGGCAACAGTCAATCCAGAGAAGAATACAGTTCTACCCGCAGTCATCATGGTGACTTCAACAGCTTTGGAGACCTCCTGCTTTTGCTGACGTTGTTCTCGGTAGCGGTTCACCATTAGGAGTGCGTAGTCGATTCCTAGGCCTAAACCTAAACCAGTAATCAGGTTCACCGAGAAAGTGGAAGTTTCAGTAAGTAGGGATGATATCCAGACAAAGAAGAACGATCCAAGGATGGTCAACACGGCAATCATGAGTGGTAATCCAGCTGCAACTACAGAACCAAATACGAAAATCATCAAAAGCATGATCAAAGGCAATGCAATTGACTCGGCCTTCACTAGGTCGGTTTCAATAGTGTGATTAATCTCACTCGTGACTGCACCAACCCCAACAACATAAAGAGTTGCTCCATAGTTGTCACCAGTGAACTGGTCTTGAATGACCCCTGAAACCTCAGTCATGGAAACGTTTGAATCTAGTTCAACGAAGAAGTAGGTTGCTTCGCCATCAGTTGATCTCAAGGTTGCTGGGCTACCCAAAGAATAGTAAGAGCTAACGCTGTCTACCCCTTCAACCTGTTCAAGAGCGTAAGTAACACGATCTGCTACTTCTGCTGACTCTGGGTCATCAACGCTTCTACCCATGTCAGCAATTAGAACAACCTCTGGTTCATTGAGTTTGAAGTCTGTGACCAATATGTCAGCTACCTTGGCTGAATCCGAACCTGGGTCATTAGATCCTCCACCGGAAAGATTGCCGAAGGCTTGAACACCACCAATTAGAGACAACAGTATGAGACCAATAAAGCCGAAGAGGGAGAGTTTGCTGCGGGCAATGACAAAATTAGTTAGAGGTCTCATTTGTATAAGTCTAAATTATTTACCTAGGAAAGAAATCCACTTGAAGAGAATTAACAGGAACCAAAGGGCAACATTCTTCTTAACTGTTGCAGCCGTTGGCTTAATAACTGCTTGGTACTTCAACACCATCGCAATCATCAAAGCTCAGGACTACTTTGGTGCTTGGTTTGGTTCTGAAGTGGATATGGTTCTTGCACTAGATCTTCTTATAACTGCATTCGCTGCAGTTCCATTCATGTTCATTGAATCAAAGCGCATCGGCATGAAGAATGTTGTTTGGTATGCGCTATCTAGCTTTATAACTGCAATTGCTTTTGTATTTCCGTTCTGGCTAGCTATGCGTGAATTACATCTTTCTAAAATAGAAAGACAAGCAAAAACTCCTAAACGTTCGTCGAATCGAATTCACGATGTTCCAGTCACAGTAGGTTCCGCACAGGGGAGTCTTGAGAGATTTGAGTTCGAGGGGAGACGCATTGATGTTTGGGTTCCGGATAGTTTCGATGAACTAACTCCTTTGGTAATCGCCCACGATGGTGGCAACTTCCTAATGGATAAATCAGAAACTTGGAATTCACAGAACTGGGGGATTCAAGAAGTAATTGCCCAAGGACGTATCTTTCCAATAAATGGCAAGATGCCTATCTTTGTTGGAGTTCACCGTGTGGACGATTCACTTCGAATGAATGAACTTATTCCTGAAGACATTCTCAAAGCCCATCCCGAACTACTGAACCAGGTTGACCCAATTCATCGCCCGGTGGACATTGACTTCAAGGGAAATGAATACCAAGACCTATTGGCTCTTCGATTAGTTCCTGAAATTGCCGAGCGTTACTTGCTAAAGCTAGATCCTTCTAGGACAGCCCAGCTAGGAGCAAGCCTTGGAGGGCTTGCCGCCATCTATGGCGTCATGAGACATCCTGAGGTCTTTGGCACAGCACTTGCTCTATCAACCAGTTGGCCGCTAGGTGGTCAGGACCTACTCGACCTTGCCGTAAGGGAGCTAGGAAAACCTGGATCTGTTCGTGTTTATAGCGACTGCGGAACTATTGAACTAGATGCCTCCTACTTCCAATGGCACTTCAAGTTCGTTGAGGCTATGGATAAAGCAGGTTGGGTTAGAGATGTGAACTACCGTGCTGAACTATGGCCTGGAACAGGGCATAACGAGACCTGGTGGGGTCAAAGAGTTGAGCACCCTATCAACTGGTGGCTGAACTCCTAGCCCAGCGGGTCTTCGTTCACGAGGGTTCTAGCACCACTCATGAACTCAATGACTGTTGGGTCTACCTGGATGTCTTTGAGCCTGATTGCCTTGGTTAGATAAAGGCCTTCAAGAGATCTAACGCGGCTAAGGGCAACATAGGTGTGCCCGGAAGAGAAGGCTCCGCTACCCATATCGATTGTTACCTCGTCATAGGTCTGACCCTGTGATTTGTGAACGGTAACTGCCCAAGCAAGTCTTAGAGGTATCTGTCTGAACTCAGCTTGAATCTCAGGAACCAGTGTCTCGACAAACTTTCCGGTTTCCTCGTTGAAGTCTTCTTCAACTAGGTATCTAACTTTTTGCCAGGTGCTAACACCAACGGTATGGATCTCATCGTCTGCTTCAACGAGAACTTGATTGCCTTCACCGAATGAAACTACCTTTCCGATAGTTCCGTTGACCCAACGCCAACTCATCGTTCCTTCGGAGTTCTTAGTTGGCTTCTGATCATCGTTCTTGATGAACATAACCTGGGCACCAACTTTTAGTCTCAGTTCAGATTCAGCCGGAAGTGTTGAGCCAAAAGAACTTGCATCACCAGATGCGAAAGAGGATTTGAAGACTCTCTCTTCAGTCTGAAGAGTTTGTAATTTAGCAAAGTTAACTGCATCAACAGAACTGTTGACAGTTGCTAATCGAATTACATTATCGTGAGGTGGGAATCTGTTTCCAGCTGCATTGATGCGATCAACTATTTCTTGGGTGACTTCACCAACACGAATTGAGTTCAAGATCTGTTTGAATTCTGGATCTCGCTGTCTAAAGATTTCTACCAGTTCGAAAATCTCCATGCGTTCACTTGACCAAACCTTGGCATCAAAGAACCACTGTGATCTGTATTCCATTTCATACAGCTTGGCTAGTTCTTCTCCTCGAGCTGGAACTGGTGCTAACTGATATGGATCACCAAACATAACTACCTTGCAACCACCAAAAGGAACTTTAGGTTTTCCTCTTGCAGTCTTTAGAGCAACGTCAATGGCATCCATCAGGTTTGCTGACACCATTGAAACCTCATCGATGATGAGCATGTCAATTTCTCTTAGAACTTCTCGTTGTCTTCGACCAAGGTGTTTAGCTACTTCACTTGGAGTTAGTGCTCCGAAGGGA
>JBEDLY010000053.1:0-10720 GCA_041171365.1 Actinomycetota bacterium
GCATCCACAAATAGAAAAGGCACGACTTTGTCTGAAAAGCGCACCGCAACTAGAGCCGCACTGAGATCACTAACTTGGCTGTTGTCATTAGTTCTTGGAATTGTCGGAATCATTGGGCTGAACGTGGTCACCGGTGTTCCGAAGGCTACCTTCGTTCCTAACCTAGCTCTAGATCTTTCTGGTGGAACTCAGATCATCCTGACTCCGATTGTTGAAGAGGGCGGACAAATCCTTCCTGAGCAACTAGACCAGGCTGTTTCAATCATTAGACAGCGTGTTGACTCAACAGGAGTTAGCGAAGCTCAGATCAACACTTCTGGAAACAACATCGTCGTTTCTATCCCTGGCATTCCAGACAGCAACACTCTGGCTTTGATCAAGAGCTCAGCGAAGCTTGAGTTCCGACCTGTTCTTGTAGCCTCTGTTGGTAGCAAAACAGAGATCGGTAAAGATGGTTCAAAGCCAATCAAGACTTCAACTGCTAAGCCAACAACACCTAGCGACCTAAACCAGGTATCTGCTGCTC
This sequence comes from Actinomycetota bacterium, assembly GCA_041171365.1. Classification (GTDB taxonomy): domain Bacteria; phylum Actinomycetota; class Actinomycetes; order Actinomycetales; family Microbacteriaceae; genus Rhodoluna. The sequence goes on from JBEDLY010000053.1 coordinate 527, forward strand.
TTCAGAAAGAGTACGAGAACCTGGATTGTTCAACTAAGTTCCGTGAGCCTGGCCAGATTGATGATGAAACTAAACCTCTAGTTACCTGTGACAGAAGCCTTGGTGAAAAGTACATTCTTGGTCCAGTAGAAATTACTGGTCTAGACCTTGAAGGTGCTGACGCAGGAACTGTTACTGGAGCAAACGGTGTTGCTACCAACGAGTGGGCAGTAAACCTAAACTTCAATGCTGAAGGTGGAGAGAAGTTCGCAAAGGTTACCGAGCGTCTTTTCCCATTGACTGAGCCTCAGAACCGATTTGCAGTAACCATCGACGGTTATGTAATCACTGCTCCAACAACTCAGGCAGTCATCACAGGTGGGTCAGCTCAGATCACCGGTTCATTTGACCAGGCAAGTTCTAAAGTTCTTGCGGATCAGTTGAAGTATGGTTCATTGCCGATCTCATTCGCTGTTCAGTCTCAGGAAAACATTTCTGCAACCCTAGGTTCAGAGCAGTTAGCTGCAGGTCTACTTGCAGGTCTGATTGGTCTTATCTTGGTCGTTATCTACTCTGTCTTCCAGTACCGAGGATTAGCAGTTATCACAGTGGGTTCCCTGATTGTTGCAGCTATTCTCACATACATAATGATTGCCCTTCTTACCTGGAGAGCGGACTACAGACTGTCACTTTCTGGTATCGCTGGTTTGATCATGGGTATTGGTATTACCGCTGACTCATTCATCGTTTACTACGAAAGAGTGAAGGACGAGCTTCGTGAAGGTAAGCCACTATACGTAGCGGTAGAAAGTGCTTGGAACAGAGCTAAGAGAACAATTCTTGTTTCTGGTGCTGTGAGCCTTCTAGCTTCTGTTGTTCTTTACATCCTCACAGTAGGTAACGTAAAGGGTTTCGCATTCACACTTGGTCTAACAACTTTGATTGACATCACTGTTGTGTTCCTCTTCACCTACCCAGCATTCAGATTGATTACGAAGAGCAAGTTCTTCCTATCTGGAAACTCATGGACAGGTCTGCAACTAAGAGATAGCTCAGCCTTCGGTTACACCGGTAGAGGAGGCTTCAGAGTTGCTCCTACAGTGTCATCTGGAAAGATTGCAAAGTCTTCTAAAGAAGCTGAACGTCGCCAGACAATTGCAGAGCGTAAAGCAGCTGCTGATAAGGATTCATCCGCTAAGAACAAGGAGAACAACTAATGTCTCGTTTTACCGACCTTGGTAACCAGCTATACAGCGGTGAGAAGTCAATCAACTTTGTTGGTAGAAGAAAGACCTTCTACATCGCAGCAGCTATAACTGTTGTTCTTGCTATCTTGATCCCTGTGGTCAAGGGTGGATTCAACTTTGGTATTGAATTCCGCGGTGGTTCTGAATACAAGATTTCAGAGAGCAAACTGCAGAGCACAGCACTAGCCGAAGACGCAGTTCACGCAGTCGTTGCGGACGTTCAGGTCAACACCACCATCATCGGTGCAAGCACTGTTCGCGTTCAAACCCCACAGCTAAGCGATGAGCAGTCTGAGCAAGTTCGTCTTTCATTGGCTAAGGCATATGAAGTCAAGGACAGCAACGTAACCAGCTCCTTTATTGGTCCTAACTGGGGAGCGGACATTACCAACAAGGCTCTTTCTGGTTTGGCGATATTCATCCTGCTAGTTGCTATCCTGATGGCTCTGTACTTCAGAACCTTGAAGATGAGTGCTGCAGCGATGCTTGCCCTAGCTCACGACCTTATTTTGACTGCAGGTCTTTACGCCTTGCTTGGTTTTGAAGTTACTCCAGCGGCTGTAATTGGATTCCTAACCATCCTTGGTTACTCGCTTTACGACACCGTGGTTGTTTTTGACAAGATTCGCGAAAACACCAACGAAGTTGAATTCAGTGAGACAACAACCTTTGCTGAGCAGGTAAACCTTGCAATCAACCAGACTCTAGTTAGATCAATCAACACATCAGTTGTCGGTGTTCTTCCAGTTGCATCCATCTTGTTCATCGGTGCTTCAGTTCTAGGTGCTGGAACGCTACGAGATATCTCTCTTGCGTTGTTCGTTGGAATCCTTGTTGGAACTTACTCAACAATTTTTATTGCGGCACCTGCTTATTCACACATGCGTGAGGGTGAAGCAAAGTTTGCTAAGGCTGAGAAGAAGATTCTTGCCAAGAGAAGTGCAATCACCAACTAGGTCAGTTATTCTTTAGTTCAACTTAGAAGGATGAGATGTCAGACACAGCAGGAAGCGGCACACTAGCTACACTGCGAAACCGCCTGCCTAAAATCTTCACCAGGCCCGTTGAAGGTTCTGGAATCGCTGAAGTTCTCAAGTCAGCAAAGAGTGCTCATCCAAAGCTTGATTTCTCAATCGTTGAGAAAGCATATACAGTTGCGGCTAAAGCTCACACTGGCCACACACGTAAGAGTGGCGACCCATACATCACCCACCCTGTTGCCGTTGCTCAACTACTAGCAGATCTAGGTATTGGCCCAGCTGGATTAGCAGCAGCCTTACTTCACGACACCGTTGAAGACACCGAATACACACTTGATGAACTGAGAGCTGATTTTGGCGATGAAATTGCCATGCTCGTTGACGGAGTTACCAAGTTAGACAAGGTTAAGTTTGGTGCTGATGCTCAAGCTGAAACCGTTCGCAAGATGGTTGTCGCCATGTCTAAAGACATTCGCGTTCTTGTTATCAAGCTAGCTGACAGATTGCACAACGCTCGAACCTGGGGATTCGTTCCTGAGGGCAAGGCTAAACAAAAAGCTCAAGAAACTCTGGAGATTTACGCTCCTCTAGCTCACCGTCTCGGAATCAGTGCTTTCAAGCTGGAACTAGAAGACATTTCTTTCTCAGTTCTTTACCCAAAGGTTTATGAGGAGATTGTCAATCTAGTTAGACAGCGTTCTCCTAAACGTGATGAGTTCATTGAAACTGTAATCTCTGCGATTGAAGATGACTTGAAAGATAACAAGATCAAGGGCAAGGTTGCGGGCAGACCTAAGCAGTATTACTCGATCTATCAAAAGATGGTTATTGGTGGTCGTGAGTTTGACGACATTTACGACTTGGTAGGTATCCGCGTAATCGTTCCAGAGGTTAGAGATTGCTACGCAATCCTTGGTGCTGTTCACTCACACTGGAATCCAGTACAAGGACGCTTCAAAGATTACATCGCGATGCCTAAGTTCAACCTCTACCAGTCACTCCACACCACTGTCATTGGCCCAACTGGAAGACCTGTTGAGATCCAGATTAGAACTCAAGAGATGCACAACAGAGCAGAATACGGTGTTGCAGCTCACTGGAAGTACAAGCAAATTGCCTCTGGGGATGCAACAACTTCAGAAGATGATCTTGTCTGGCTCAAGCATCTTTCAGACTGGCAGCATGAAACTGCAGACCCGAGCGAATTCCTTGATGCACTTAGATTCGAAATCGGGGCTAAGGAAGTTTATGCGTTCACACCAAAGGGTCGAGTGATTGGACTAACCAAGGGTTCCACTCCAGTCGACTTCGCATATGCAGTCCACACCGAAATTGGGCACCGAACTATGGGTGCAAAAGTAAATGGTCGCCTAGTTCCTCTAGAGACAGCTCTGAACTCCGGCGATGTTGTTGAGATTCTGACTTCTAAATCTCAGGACGCACATCCAAGCCAAGACTGGATCAAGTTTGTGCAGTCGCAAAGAGCGAAGTCCAAGATCAAAGCTTGGTTCACAGCTGAGCGCAAAGACGATGCTATTGAGCGAGGCAAAGATTTACTTGCTAAAGCACTTAGAAAGCAAAGCGTTCCTATCCAGAGAGCTCTTGCCACAGACATTCTCCTAAAGATCACCAGTGATCTACGTTTCTCAGAACCAGTTGACTTGTATGCAGCTGTTGGTGATGGCAACATCTCTGCTCAATCAGTAGTTGAAAAGATGTCGGCCGCGCTCTCTGTTGAGGAATACACCGAAGAAGCTGTATTTGAACTCCCAACTAAGTTGAGCACCAACACATTGAAGCGTGTGGGGGACTCGGGCGTTCTAGTTCGTGGTGATGCTGATGTTATGTTCAAGCTTGCGCGCTGCTGCACTCCAGTTCCAGGAGATGCAATCCTGGGGTTCATAACTAGATCTGCAGGAGTTTCAGTACACAGAAGTGACTGTAAAAACTCTGTTGATCTTCGAAACCAACCTGAGCGTTTAATTGAAGTGAGTTGGGAAGCTAACTCAAGAAGCCTGTTCCTAGTTCAGATTCAGATTGAAGCACTAGATCGAGGCGGTTTGCTAAGTGATGTTACTCGCGTGCTAAGTGAGAACCATGTAAACATTCTGTCCGCATCGGTTTCCACAAGAAATGACCGAGTCGCGTTGAGCAGATTTGTCTTTGAAATGAGTAATCCAGCAGCTTTGGAAGGCCTATTGAATTCCGTTAGGAACATCGACAACGTCTATGACGTTTATAGAGTTAGCAACTCTTAGGAGTTAGCAATAACTACAGCTAACCAAGCCTTCTTAGTTTCAAGAGCCTCGGTTGCATCCGCAATCTTCTTCGCATCTCCTGAAGACTTGGCGAACTCTAGATCGGATTCTAGCTTTGCTATTGAAGCTTCTAGTTGAGAGCGAACTGAATTAGTGCGGTCTACAGTTGCTGGATCCGACTTTCTCCAAAGTTCTGCTTCAACGTTCTTAATCTTTGTCTCAACAGCCTTTAGGCGGTCTTCAATCTTGCGAATGCTGTCTCTAGGAACCTTGCCGGCTTTCTCCCAGCGAGCCTGGATGCCCTGCAGAGCCGACTTAGCCTGAGCCAAGTCCTTTGTTGGGTCGATCTTCTCTGCTTCTTCAAGAAGTTCCAACTTGGCTTTCAAATTTGCGCTGTATTCAACTTCTTCAGCTGCAATCTTTTCGGTCTTTGCAGCGTAGATTGTGTCTCCAGCAGCCTTGAACTTAGCCCAGAGCGAGTCATCAGACTTGGTCTTAGTCTTTGGGAGAGCCTTCCATGCAGTAAGTAGGTCTCTATAAGCAGCGGTAGCTTCTGCACCTTTTTCAACGAGTGCTTCTGCTTTCGCAACTAGTTCTGCCTTGGCGTTCTTGCTTGCCTTAACTAAGGAATCCTGTGTTGAGAAGAATTGACGCTTGTTTGCATCGAAAGTCTTACGAGCCTTTGAAAAACGTTGCCAGAATTCATCAGCCTTTGCCTTAGGGACTTTGACTGAGCTCTTCTGAAGTGCTTGCCATGCATTGAATAGTTCAAGCATCTTGGCTGATCCAGTTTTGTAGTTGACCTTCTGTGGATCCTTGGCAGCTAGTGCCTCAGCTTCAACAGCAATTGCTTCACGTGCAGCAAGAGCTTCAACAGAAAGCTCTGCTTGCTTAGCGTTGGCTTCTGCTAGTAGGTCACCAAGACCTGCTAGAACTGCCGCAACGCGGCTTCTAAGGGAAGCTAGGTCTCCGATAGCAACTGGTTCAGCTAGGTCGGCAGTAAGTTTCTCGGCAGATTTCTGAATAGATTTGGCATCAGCCTTTGCCTTCACTCTTTGTTCAAGCAGTTTGACGTTAGATTCCAAGTCGTTGAACTTTCTAACGTAGAACGCAAGAGCGTCTTCAAGTGACATTGCAGGCTGAGAACCTAATAGTCGTTCTGAACCACCGTCGATGACGTAGAAGTTACCTGTCTCGTCTACACGACCGAACTCGAATTGCAATGCTGACACTTTTAACTCCCTGATTGTTGGAACTACTTAACGGTAAGTCTTTGACTCCAGCAGCAATGATGTAATTGATTCCATCTAGGCCTGAGGTTACTTCACCGAACACGGTGTAACCACCTGCCTTGTCGCTTGGAATAACGGAGTCTTCATAAACAATGAAGAACTGGCTTCCCATTGAATTGGCGTTATCGCCGCCTCGAGCCATAGCTAGTAGTCCCTTTTTGTATGTNNNNAATCGGACCGAATGTGTATCCAGGTCCACCCGTTCCATTTCCGCTAGGGTCACCACACTGCAGAACAAAAATACCTGCGGTTGTCAAACGGTGGCAAGAAATGTCTTTGTAGAAGCCTTTGCCGCTCAAAGCAACAAAATTTGCAACTGCCTGAGGAGCTTGTTCGCCAAATAGGGTTATGCCCAAATCTGCTTTGTTGATCTTTAGGACACCGGTCCAGTCGCGACATTCAGAGATTGCTGCGTCAGGGACTGTACTTGTCTCGCTTTCAGCGCTTGGTGTCGAAGCTTCTTGTGTGTAGGTGACACAGAAATCTTTTGCCACACCTGGGCCAAATCCAAAGTAGGAGTATTGAGCTACTAGAGCTACAACGAACGCAGCGGCAGTTACTAGAAGGGCAAGCTTGTTGTCTTCTTTGCGTAGTTTGATTCGGTGATCAACTACGTTCTGCTTTTCCTCAAAGCTTTTCAAGCTTCTCTTGGCAGCGTTCTGGATCTCTGTACTTCTTTTGTTCGCCAACTTTGCCTCCGTTTTAGGTACAGATTGATATTAGACGAGTTCAAAGAGGGTTTAGCCTTGAAGTGTGAATAGTTCAAATCTTTTTGATTACCCGATTGGCATGCCACTTGCGGCTCGGATGAGACCGACCCACCTGTCTGAGGTAGTTGGCCAAGGCGTTGCTCTTAATCCTGCAGGCCCTATGGCTGCATTCTTGAGCAGCCCAAAACCCGAGGATTCTCTTCCATCCATTTTGCTCTATGGGCCTCCAGGATCTGGAAAGACCACAATTGCCAGACTTTTAGCTAAGACTTGCGGCCGACGACTAATTGAAATCAGTGCCATTAATGCAACCGTGAAGGATTTGCGAGAGGCTATGGACACCTCTCGAGCGTTTATTCAAGAAGGTAAGGGTGCTGCCTTAGTTTTTGTAGATGAAATCCATCGTTTCTCAAAGGTCCAGCAAGAATCTCTGCTTTTGGCTGTTGAAAATGGGGAGATTGTCCTTGTTGGGGCGACAACTGAGAATCCTCTTTACGCATTGACCTCAGCAATAGTCTCAAGAGCCAGTTTGTTGCGATTGTCGGAGCTGCAAGATGACGAGATCAAGGAAATTCTTGAGAGAGCCATCAAAGACGAACGTGGTTTGAATGCCAAATTCAAGGTCTCAGAAGATGCACTTAATGAAATAGCTAGGAAATCTGGGGGAGATGCCCGAAAAGCTCTAACTGTACTTGAAGCGATTTCTCAAGCTGTTTCCCGAGCTGGAAGCTCAGAAATAGGACAATCGGACGTTGCTCCAGCCATGGCTTCAGCCTTGGCGAGGTATGACGCGACAGGGGATCAGCATTACGACATCATAAGTGCTTTCATCAAGTCCGTTCGAGGCAGTGACCCAGATGCGGCACTGCACTGGCTAGCCAGAATGCTCGTTGGCGGGGAAGATCCAAGGTTTATTGCTCGAAGATTGGTTATTCTAGCGGCCGAAGACATTGGGCTTGCCGACCCATCAGCCCTAACAATTGCCAACTCAACCATGGCTATTGTGGCGCAAATAGGCATGCCTGAGGGAAAGATTCCACTGGCGGAATGCACCATTTACCTCGCGTTAGCGCCTAAGTCGAATAGTGCCTATTTGGCTATAAACGCAGCCATTGCAGATATCCACGCTGGTTTCACCCCTTCTGTACCCAGTCATTTGAGGTCTTCAAGCCTAAATAAGGACGATTTGGAGTATGAATACCCGCACGATCTTGAAAACAGCCTTTCTTCTCAGTCCTATCTTCCTGAGGATGATGGCAAGAAGTCTTATTACTCAGCTAAGGCGAACGGCTTTGAATCGACTCTGCTGGAGCGATTCCTCAGGATTTCGAGTCTTAGGAAGAACCTCTAACGGCTTGTGGCAAAAACAGCCCTAAAGCGTTAGTATTGACAGGTTGCCGACCTTACTGATGTTCATGGCTGAGTTCCAGTAAAACGGTGAGTGCATTTCATTTAGCCGATTTGCACCGGGCACAAAACTTATTTCAACTTATGCATTCTTTGAAAGGAATACGTGTCTAAAACAACTAGAACACGAAGCAAGACTCGCTTGTCTCGTGCATTGGGCATCGCCCTAACCCCTAAAGCCGCAAAGTACATGGAGAAGCGTCCCTACGCTCCAGGTCAGCATGGTCGCACCAAGCGTAAGACCGATAGCGACTTTGCTGTTCGTCTACGCGAGAAGCAGAGACTTCGCGCACAATACGGAATTCGTGAAGCACAGCTTCGCAAGACTTTTAACGATGCAAAGCGTATCGAAGGTCTAACTGGTGAAAACCTAGTAGAGCTTCTAGAGATGCGTCTTGACGCTCTAGTGCACCGTGCAGGTTTCGCACGCACAATGGCGCAGGCTCGTCAGATGGTTGTTCACCGTCACATCCTTGTTGATGGTCTACGCGTTGACCGTCCTTCAGCTCGTGTGAAGCCTGGTCAGATGATCCACGTTGCTCCAAAGAGCGAAGTAACTGAGCCTTTCCAGGTTGCAGCAGCTGGTGGTCACGTTGACGTTCTTCCTCCAGTTCCTGGTTACCTTTCAGTTGAACTAGACAAGCTACAGGCAACACTTCTTCGTCGTCCAAAGCGTGCAGAAGTTCCAGTTACCTGTGAAGTACAGCTTGTTGTTGAGTACTACGCTGCTCGCTAGTCGATAAGGACATTGTCATGAATGGTGCAGATGTTGCAGCTCTAATTTGGGCGGGTGCTTTTGCGGTCCTAGTTATCTTCTTGGTACTAGTTCTAATCAAAGTTTCCAAACTTTTAGATGCTGCCTCTGCAACCATTCGTGAAACAGGGGAGACCGCTGGTCCTCTTCTAGTTGAACTCACTGAAACAACCAAGCTAACTAACAAGCAGTTAGAGAAGATTGACGTCATTACTGACAACGTTGTTGACGCAACTAGCAACCTAAACTCAATGATCACTTCCTTCACCAACAACGTTGCAGGTCCGCTTGCTCGCATGGGTGAAGTTGTGAAAACTGTAAGTTCTTTCCTTGGGAAGAAGAAGTAACCAAATGCGAAAGACATTTGTCTTCATCGCAGGTATTGCTGCAGGAGTTTTCCTGGCTCGTCAAATTGAAGCGAATCCTCAAACCAAAAAGGCTCTAAATCAAACTGGCGACAAGATTAAGACTTTTGCTAATGCGGTCACAGAGGGTTACAAAGAGCAAGAGGCTAAGGCTTCAAAGACTGTAAAGCCTAGATCTGCCAAATGAAAACCGCTGAAATCAAAAAGAGATGGCTTGATTTCTTTGAGAGCAAAAATCACGTTGTCGTTCCCAGTGCTTCGCTAATCAGCGAAGACCCTTCATTACTTTTTACCGTTGCCGGAATGGTTCCTTTCATTCCTTACATGACTGGCTTGATGCCAGCTCCTTACGCGAGAGCAACTAGCGTCCAGAAGTGTGTGAGAACACTAGACATTGAAGAAGTAGGTAAGACAACTCGTCACGGAACTTTCTTCCAGATGAATGGAAACTTCTCCTTCGGTGATTACTTCAAGCGTGATGCAATTGCTTTCGCTTGGGAGTTTCTAACATCGCCTGTTGAAAATGGTGGACTAGGTCTTGCAAAGGACAAACTCTGGGCAACTGTCTTCCAAGATGACGACGAGTCAATTGCTCTTTGGCTTGAGCTCTCTGAGATTCCTCTAGAGAGAATTCAAAAGCGCGGTATGGCTGACAACTATTGGTCAACCGGTCAACCAGGGCCTGCTGGTCCATGCTCTGAGATCTATTTCGACAGAGGACCTGAGTATGGTGCCGAAGGCGGACCGGAAGCTGATGAGAACCGCTATATCGAAATCTGGAACCTCGTATTTATGCAATACGAGCGCGGTTTAGGTTCAGGCAAAGACAACTTTGAAATCCTTGGTGAACTTCCGAGCAAGAACATCGATACCGGAATGGGTCTTGAACGTGTTGCATTCCTGATGCAGGGTGTTGAAAACCTATATGAAATTGATCAGGTAAGACCTGTTCTTGATTTAGCTGCAGAGCTAGCTGGTAAGACCTATGGAGCAAATGAAGATGACGACGTAAGACTTCGCGTAGTCGCTGACCACGTTAGAAGCGCTCTGATGCTTATTGGCGATGGAGTTTCTCCTGGCAACGACGGACGTGGTTATGTTCTTCGCCGCCTACTTCGCAGAACTGTTCGTGCAATGCGCCTTCTAGGTGTGAACGAACCTGTCTTTGGAAAACTTTTCCTAACTTCCAAAAACGCAATGGT
>JBEDLY010000054.1:0-12099 GCA_041171365.1 Actinomycetota bacterium
GTTTCGGTCATGATTACTTACTTACTGAGATGTCGGAACCTAATTCAGAGTTTGCATCTGGAAGGTAAGGGCTAATCAATGGAAGGTCTTCCAAAGCATTGATTCCTAGAGTCTCTAGGAAAGTAGGTGTGGTTCCGTAGTTGATAGCTCCGGTTTCGCTGTCTGTGAATAGTTCTGTAATTAGTCCTCTACTTAGAAGAGTTCTAACAACACTGTCCACGTTTACACCACGGATGGAAGCGATCTGACCTCTAGCTATCGGTTGGCGGTATGCAATCACGGCTAGAGTTTCCAAGGCTGCTTGAGAAAGCTTTGTTGGGTTTTCGTTTGAAATAAACTCTCGAACTGCCCATTCATAATCTTCACGAACGAACACTCTCCAGCCTCCCCCAACTTCACGAATCTCGAAGCCTCTTGGACGTGTTCCATTGACGCCATCGAAGTCATCTTTAACAGCAAGGACTGCCTGTCTAATGTCTGGCACAGGAGTATCAAGTGCTGTTGCCAGGTGAACTAGAGATAGTGGAACTTCAGCAACCATCAAGATAGCTTCGATTGCCCCTTGAAGTGAATCTGGGTTGATTGGCTCATTGATTGCTAATGACTCTCGTGGGTCTTGAGAAACGACACTTTGTTGCTCGGTAGTTTCTGTTGACTCCTCTTGAGTTTCAACTTCTAAATCTTGTTGTTCATCATGAGTCATAATCTGCTCCTAGTGCTGATAGTTGTGAATCTTCAAATTCTTCTGCCTGCCAGGTAATCTGCAGTGGTCCAATCTTCAAATTCTTCTGCCTGCCAGGTAATCTGCAGTGGTCCAAGAGACTCGCTTTGCTCAAAGGCAACAGCACCTAGTCGGTAAAGCTCCAATATTGAAAGGAACCTCGCTACCAACACCGCTCTGTCTCTAACTGAAGCAATTAGTTCGCGGAACGTCAGTGTTTTAGCAGATCTAAGCAGTGAAACAACTTCGGCAGCTTGTTCTCTAATTGAAATTCTTGATGCGTGCAGGTGGGTAAGCCCAACTAATGGAATTTCTCGAGGTGCCATAGTTTCTTCAGCTAAGCGAGAGAAATCCTCAAGACTCAAAGTCCATACAAGCTCAGGTAGTTTCTGCTTGAATCTGTCTTCCAGTCTTACCGAACGATAAACACGTCGTGATTCTTGGGCAATAGCAGTCTGGAACCAGACTGAGATGTCCTTGAAAGCACGATATTGCAATAGACGTGCGAACAGTAGATCTCTTGCCTCAAGCAGAGCAACATCCTCAGGGTCAACAACTTCACCCTTAGGAAGAAGTTCGGCAATCTTTAGATCCAGAAGTGTTGCTGCAACTACTAGGAACTCGCTGGCTTCTTCTAGCTGATCAATCTCTTCAAGAGTTCTTACATAAGCAATGAAGTCATTGGTGACCTGGCTAAGAGAAATAGAGGTTAGGTCTAACTGATGCTTAGAAACTAAAGAAAGTAAAAGGTCAAATGGTCCTTCAAAGTTACCTATGTTTAGGGAGAAACCACTTGAACTTGAATCGTCTACCTCACTATGGAGCGCAACCACGTTCAACCATCTCTCTAGCTAAAGCACGGTAAAGCTCTGCTGCTTCTGAAGAAGGAGCTGTCTGTGTCACTGGACGACCAGACTCAGATGAATCCTTGAACTTCACGGTGTGCTTGATGACAGTTCTGAAAACGGTGTCGTCATAGTCTTCATAAAGTTGGTTCAACATGTTTCTTGAGTGAAGTGTTCTCGAGTCATACATGGTAGCCAAGATGCCATCGATCTTCAGACCTTCATTCAATCTTTCTTTTACTAAATCAACAGTGTGATTGATAAGAAGCTCAAGACCCTTTAGAGCAAAGTAGTCACACGCAACCGGAATCATTACTCCGTGAGCTGCTGTTAAAGCGTTGACAGTTAGAAGACCAAGGGAAGGTTGGCAGTCAATCATGATCACGTCGTAGTCGCCAAGAATTGGGCGTAGCACTCCAGCCAGGATTCTCTCCCGGCCAGGTTCCGCTACCAGTTGGATTTCAGCAGCTGAGAGTTGAATGTTTGCCGGAATTAGATCCAAACCAGGAACAGAGGTAGAAACAATTACCTCTTTGGCACTTAGTCTTCTGTCCAACATTAAGTCGTAGACAGTCTTCACATCTTCATTAGCAACCCCGAGTCCTCTAGAAAGTGCTCCTTGTGGGTCGAAGTCAACAAGAAGAACCTTACGGCCGTATTCAGCTAAAGCTGCTGCAGTGTTGATTGTGGTGGTTGTTTTTCCAACTCCACCTTTTTGGTTACAAAGGGCAATGATTCTGGCCGGGCCGTGACTAGTTAGTCGTTTAGGAATTGGAAACCGTCCGTCGGTGTTTTTACCTGACATTTCTGTAGTTTCCTCTCTGGCTTCACAGCAGTAAGTCCTTGGATTTAGGGCTAACCAAGTCTGTTTCTTTACTTCTAAATACTACCGCTGTGCCCGAGGGTGGCTACTCGCATAGATCTCGCGCAAAGCATCCACTGTAACCAGGGTGTAAATCTGGGTAGTTGTGACTGAGGCATGCCCTAGAAGCTCTTGAACTACCCTGACATCTGCCCCTCCCTCGAGTAAATGAGTAGCAAAAGAGTGCCTAAAGGTATGCGGTGAGACCTCTACCCCTATCTTGGCCGCTTGGGCTGAGTCGCTGATTATCTGCCAGATACTTTGCCTAGAGAGCCTGGAACCCCTTTGATTGAGGAAGAGGGCTGGAGTTCCAAGCGACAAGGTTGCTAATGTCGGCCTGACTCTGACTAAGTAAGCCGCAACGGCTGCTTGGGCATACTTCCCCACTGGAACTATCCGTTCCTTGGAGCCTTTACCGAATAGCCTTACAATCTCTGGATCAATTAGGTCATCAAGGTCCATGTTCACAATCTCGGAAACTCTGGCACCGGTTGCGTAGAGCAGCTCAAGAATTGCTCTATCTCTAACTCTGATTATGTCCGCAGCTCCAGCAATATCATCTGGCTCCGGTCCAGCCGCTTTCAGAAGAAGTTCAATCTCTTGAATGGAGATGGCTTTAGGCAATCGCTTTGGTGCCTTTGGTGGTTTTACAGCAGCAGAGACATCGTTGTCCGAAATGCCTTCGAAGAGCATGAATTTATGGAAGCCTCGAACTGCTGCAAGAATTCTCGCTACCGAGGTTGCAACCAAGCCTTTTTCTGAAACAAGGGACTGAGCGAAGTTTCTAACAACTATTTCGGTTATCTCTGATGAATCTGTGATGCCTAATTTTTCAAGAGCTTCTAGATACTTAGACAAATCTCGCTTATAGGCAAGCAAAGTATTTTTAGCCATGCCACGTTCGATGGTCAGATGGCGAAGATAGCCATCAACGCTTCTCTGTAGGCTAGCCAACTTTAGTCTGCTTTATTACTGAACAGACGTCCTGCTAGTGCAGCCTTGATTAGTCCGTGGAACAACGGTGAGCCTTAGTCGGTCTTGACATAAATTCTGGATGAGCTTGAGTTGACACATAGTATGGGTGAACTTCTCGAGGAAGTTCAACAAACTCAACCAGGTTTCCATCAGGTGAAGTACCTGAGAAGACAAGCCCTGAAGCAGAGATTTGATCTCTGAAGCTGTTGTTGACTTCATACCTGTGACGGTGACGCTCATGAACAGTGGTCTTGCCATATGTCTCAGCAATAACGCTTCCCTCTTGGAGTTTTGCTTCAAAGAGTCCTAGTCGCATAGTTGCACCCATGTCGCCAGATGCAAGAATGTCTACCTGCTCAGCCATAGTTGCAATAACTGGATACTTGGTGTCAGATTCAAACTCAGTTGAAGAAGCGCCTTCTAGCCCAACAACATTTCTGGCATATTCGATAACCATGCACTGTAGGCCTAGGCATAGACCTAGAGTTGGGATGCCATTTTCTCTTGCAAACTTCAGAGCACCAAGTTTTCCTTCAATACCTCGAACACCGAAGCCACCTGGCACACAAATAGCGTCAACATCGCTGAGGTGAGTTCTTGCTCCATCTTCTGTGTCACAGAGATCGCTGGCAACCCACTTAATGTTTACCTTGACCTGCTCTGCAAAACCTCCTGCACGAAGGGCTTCTGTAACAGAAAGATATGCATCTGGAAGGTCAATGTACTTACCAACCAGTGCAACGTTTACTTCTGTTAAAGGTTCGTGAACAGCCTTGAGTACGCTACTCCATCTAGTCCAATCAACATCAGATGCAGTAAGTCCTAGGTGGTTGATGATGTAAGAATCTAAACCTTCGTTGTGCACAACGCTTGGAATGTCATAGATGCTGTTGGCATCAGCTGCATTGATGACAGCCTTTAGTTCAACGTCACACATCAAAGCAATCTTCTTCTTGATTGCATCGCCGATAGGACGATCGCTTCTACAAACAATCGCATCAGGCTGAATACCGGTTGAGCGAAGTGTTGCAACAGAGTGCTGGGTTGGCTTGGTCTTCAACTCACCGCTTGGAGCAAGGTATGGAACTAGAGAAACATGCACAAAGAACACTTTGTCTCTGCCTAGCTCATGTCTTACCTGACGTGCAGCCTCAATAAATGGAAGAGATTCAATGTCTCCAACAGTTCCACCGATTTCAGTGATGATTACATCCGGAGCTGGATCTTCAAAAGCCTGAAGACGCATTCTTCGTTTGATTTCATCGGTGATGTGTGGAATTACCTGGACTGTGTCACCGAGGTAACCACCAGCTCTTTCTTTGCGAATAACTTCGCTATAAATCTGACCTGTGGTCACGTTTGCTGACTGAGACAGGTTGATATCTAGAAAACGTTCATAGTGACCGATGTCAAGATCGGTCTCAGCACCATCATCGGTTACGAATACTTCACCGTGCTGAAATGGGTTCATTGTGCCTGGGTCTACGTTTAGGTAAGGGTCTAGTTTCTGCATAACAACAGAAAGACCACGAGCTCTAAGTAGATTCCCCAAACTGGCTGCCGTCAGGCCCTTGCCTAGTGAGGAAGCAACCCCACCGGTCACAAATATGTGTCTTGATTTACCAGAATCCATCGCATCAGCCATGGAATTTAACCTTAGCAGTGACCCTGCCCAGCCTCCAACTTTGAGTTCGAAGACATGCCGAATGACTTACAAAGTTAATGTTGATTACGAATTCTTGGCAAGTTCCAGAAGTTCGAGGGCTGCAGATTGTGCTGTCTCCGAATCAGAAAGACCCGAGAGCATTCTTGCCAACTCCTCTGCCTTGGCAGCCTGATCCAATACCTTGACGTCACTGGCAGTAAACATCGCATCTGAAGTCTTGATGATGGCAAGGTGTTGGTCGGCAAAGGCTGCTACCTGGGCTAGGTGAGTCACCACAATTACCTGTGCGTTCTTGGCTAGCTTTGCTAGACGACGACCTACCTCAATTGCTGCGGCTCCGCCAACTCCAGCATCCACTTCATCAAAGATGAAGGTTGGAGCACTATCGGATTCAGCGAGAATTACCTCAAGAGCAAGCATGATTCGACTTAGCTCGCCACCTGATGCACCTTTACCAATAGGCCTTGGCTCAGCACCTGCATAGGACTCAAGCAAAAAGCCCACGTTGTCTAAACCGCTTGGTGACATCGTGTCCGTAACTTCAATTTGAACATGCAACTTAGATCCGGACATAGCTAGAGCCACTAACTCGCTGGTAACTCTCTGCCCTAGTTGCTCTGCTGCTACCTTTCGGTTGCTAGAAATCTCTTCTGCTAGCTTTCTTGCAGTGGCTTCTAGCTCCCCTACTCTTGCGGTTAGCTCTTCCACGCGTTCAGTTGAAGTATCTAAGTCCAAAACTTTTTGGCTAGCATTCTTTTCAAACTCGAGGAGGTCTTCAATTGTTGGACCAAATCTACGAAGCGCAGATGTAATCTCACTTCTTCTACTTTGAATCTCATCCATAGTCATAGGACTTTCGGATTCAAGTGATGCAAGATAGCCGGCTAGTTCGACAGCTACTTCATTTAGGTTCTCAACTAGATCGTTCAACTTCACAGCCAAAGGTTCAAGTGAACTGTCATGAGTAGTTGCATTCTCAATGGCTTTACGAGCCTTGCCGACTAAACCAATGGCATCGCTGCCATCAAAAGAGTCTGTAATGAGAGCTTCGTGAGCCAAGCCAACGGCAGCTCTCAGATCTTCGGTATGAGAGAGTCTCTTGGCAAGGTCTGCAAGGTCAACATCTTCATTTGGTTTGATAGCCAATTTCGCCAGCAACTCCAAGGACTCGGTGAGTTCCTCTATCTGTGAAGCTCTAGTTGAATCACTCTTCAATAAGTCATCTAGCTGAGCCTTAGAAGATCTCCAAGCGTTGAAACTTTCTACATACCTAGCCAATAACTCTTGATGCTGAACGCCAGCGAATCTATCAAGGGCTGCTCTCTGAGCCACAGGTGATTTCAATCTGATTTGATCTGACTGCCCATGAACAACTACTAGATGTTCCGCCAACTCATTTAGCAGACCAACCGGTGCAGCCCTACCCCCGATTGCGGCTTTAGAACGTGAATCGCTTCCAACAGTTCTAACTAAAAGAAGCTCCCCATCTTCAATTAATGCTCCAGCATCCTCGGCTTTCTCAATTGCTGGATTAGCGGAGTTCAGTTTCCATTGACCTTCAACAACAGCTTGGTTTGAGCCAGCACGAATCATTCCTGAATCTGCTCTAGCACCGAGCAAGAGGCCAAGGGCAGTAAGCACCATGGTCTTACCCGCACCGGTTTCACCAGTTAGGACAGTTAGGCCAGGATGAAAGTTAAGTTCAGCTTCGCTAATAACGCCTAGGTCGCGAATGGAAATGTTTTCAATCATTTGATGTAGCTTTGGCTAGCCTTGCTCTGAATTCTCAGGGCCGCGCCAGCCTGTGACAGGAAGTGCAAACTTCTTCACTAGCTTGCAAGACGTACAGATTTCTCTGACTTAGACACTTCAACTCTTGCCCCAACTGGAAGATCATGTGTTCTTCTGCCATCGCACCAGAGCACACCTGTTCCTGCGGATCTGTCTAATACCTCAACAGCAAGAAGTGACCTTGGACTGATAACCATTGGTCTTGAGAAAAGAGCGTGCGCTGAAAGTGGAACCATCAACATCGCATCAACGCTAGGCCAAACAACTGGACCTCCAGCGCTAAATGCATATGCTGTTGAACCTGTTGGAGTTGCCATGATGATTCCGTCACAGCCAAAACTAGAAAGTGGCTTCTTGTCGATTTCAACTATGACTTCGAGCATGCGCTCAGCAGCACTTTTCTCTACTGTTGCTTCATTCAAAGCCCAGGTTCTAAAAACTTCTTTTCCACCAACGAGAACGCGAACATCTAGAGTCAATCTTTCTTTGACTAGGTAATCGCGATCAACAACTCTTGCAACAGCATTAGAGAAACCTTCTCTTTCGCTCTCGGCAAGGAAGCCAACATGTCCAAGGTTGATTCCCATTAGAGGAGTTGCGGTTTCTCTAACAACTTCAGCTGCCTTGAGGATTGTTCCGTCACCTCCGAGAACCATGACTAGTTCTAAGTCTTTTTCAGGAACCGTTACACCTAGCTCTTGTACATGGGACAGAAAATCACTTGGTTGGTTTCGGTTGCTCTGGAACTCTTGGATCTCAGTGATCTGCTCAGAGCTCATGACAGGGATAAGTTTTGCTGAGACCAGCTGCACAATAGCTTCTTGAGTTGCGATGATCGCTTCAAGTCGACCCGTATGGGCAACTAACAGAATGTATCTAGATGCACTCATCTTCCCAATCGCCTCCTTGAATTAAGCACGTTCTTTAGCTAGTTCGTCAATTCTGCCAGACCAATCGATGCTGTGGTCAGTCTCCACAGAATTAAGCCAAACCAGAAACTCAACATTTCCGTGGGTTCCAGGCAATGGAGACTTGATAAGACCATGGATGTTTAGGCCCTGAGCCTTGGCTTCATCGAGTACTTGGCGTATTGCTGAGGCACGAAGTCTGTGATCATTGACGATTCCAGAGGCATCCAAAGACTTCTTACCCACTTCAAACTGAGGCTTGATAAGCAGGACAAAGTCGGCTTTTGGTGCTACCTGGCTCATCTGAGCCAGAACCAAGGTAAGTGAAATGAAGCTTAAGTCCGCAACAACTAGGGAAATAGTGCTGTCAGTGATCTTCTGGTCAAGTCTTGAACCGACAACTTTCTGAAGGTTTTCCTGAGTCATGTCCCTTGCATTGAAGTTTTCAATATTGATAACCATTCGGTTCTCAGCTAAGGACTCTGACAATTGGGAATGTCCAACATCAAGAGCAATGACCTTGGCTGCCCCATAGCGAAGGAGAACATCTGTGAAGCCTCCTGTTGAGGCACCAACGTCAAGACAGATTTTGCCAACAATCTCGATATCTGTGAACTCTTCCAAAGCTGCGGCAAGCTTGTGTCCGGCTCTGGAAACATAGTCAATTGCTTCAAGAACAACTAGCTCGGCAGCTTCAGGAACAGGTTGAGAAGACTTTCTAGCCTCTCTCCCGTCTATGAATACGCGACGAGATTCAATCAAACTTGATGCTTGGTTTCTAGATCGAGCAAGACCTCGATCAACTAGAGCGACGTCAAGACGTGTTGAGTTCTGATCCAACTTCTTACTCGTTGGTTTCGTCAGAGGCAGAGTTTAGTTGAAGCTCAAGCTTTGACTTGAGATCTGCAAAAGCTTGAGGTTGCTCTTCCAAGCTCAACTCCGCAATCCTTGCAAGTTCAGCTTCGAGTTCATTTAGCCTGTCGTTCATTTATGCCTTCTTTTCGTAGAGCTCGCTCTGCACATTCAAAAAGTGAATGTGCTTTCCTGAATTCCAAATAACCATACAAGCTGCTCTTAGTGCTTCTATAGATTGCGGATTACCTTCTGTAACTAAAACTTTATCGCCTAACAATTCAACACTAGCCTTACCGCAGCTCCAGCCTCGCTTGGTCTGCTTCGGCTCTACATAGTCTTCCAAAAGCTCAGCTAAAGAAGAGATGATGTAGCTTGGACGCTCCTCTGGCTTGGCAGCCAGAACATCTTTTCGAGTTGATACCCCGGTTAGAACTAGAACGCTTTTTATGTTTGCTCGATTAGATCCAAGAATGTCTGTGTCCAAACGATCTCCGACGAAGATGCTGCTCTTCGGCTTATAAAGATTCAGCGCAGTTTCAAAAATAGCTGGTTCAGGCTTTCCAGCGACGATTGGTAACTGACCGACGGCAGTATGCACGGCACCAACTAAAGTTCCGTTGCCAGGTGCAAGACCTCTTTCTTGTGGCAAAGTCCAATCGTTGTTTGTCGCTACCCAAATTGCTCCGTTTTGAATGGAAAAAGAGGCTTCTGCTAAATCTCTCCAAGAAACATCGGGTGAGAATCCTTGAATTACCGCTTCTGGCTTGTCATCGCTGGATGCAACTATTTGAAAGCCGCCTGCTGAGACTCGAGCTCTCAATCCCTCGCCACCAACAACCAAAACTTTTGCCCCAGAAGAAAGTTTTGTTTGAAGAAGTTCAACCGCAGTCTGTCCAGAAGAGATGATGTCTTCAGGTCTGGCATTCAAACCCAATTCAACGAGCTGCTGAACGATAGTTTCAGGCTTTCTTGAAGAGTTGTTTGTTACATATCCGACTGGTATTCCTCGGTTCGCAATTTCATTTAGCGTTTCCACTGCGTTTTTGATTGCGACAGTACCCTCGTAAACAACTCCATCAAGATCTGCCAGAAGCAAATCGTGTTGGCTCCAAATATTATTAGCGACCACGACCAGGTCCTCGGCTCCTACCCTTAGGTGGACCGCCAAAACCTTTTCCCCCACCGCGAGGTCCGCCGCCACCTGATGGTGGACCGCTACTTCTAGGACCTGAATTGAATGGTGGACGCTTTGGCTTGTCGCCAGAGGCGCCAGGGCCTTCTCTTCTAGGGCGATCTGAGTTAAATGAAGAATCCCGAGGCGCCCTGGTACCGTGTTCATGCTGGGATTTTGAGTGACGGTCCAGTTTTGACGCCTCGGGAATCTCAATCTCCTCAATTACTGAGAAGACCTCGTTCTCGGGGTTTTTATTCCCGAGGAAGTGAAGCTCTGCTCGATCTGCAAGATCAAACCACTTCTTTGCTTCACTTTCTCTGTTCCCAATTATAAGGGTATCTGCGTAAGCGTTGGATCTAATTCTGGAATCTCAAGCTCAGCCAAAGCCAAGTCGTTCTGCCCTAGGTCTAATCTCGCTCCTGACATGACAATCGCAAGATTCACTCGAACAGAGGTTGGAAGGGACTTCCTGTCAACAGATCGTCCTAGTTCTAGAGCCTTCTCAGGTCTACCTAGCCCTCTTTCGCAATCGACCATGATTGGAAGTTGATCGTTTGAACCAGAAAGTCTTCTGTAAGTTGTTAGTTCGCGAATAGCTAGGCCGTAATCCCCTACCTGGTATGCAGTTACACCTAAAGTCTCACGAACAATTGCAATGCGACCTGCTCTTCTAGCGGCAGCTAGTGCATGCTGATGGGCTAACTCTGGGTCTTGATCATGCAAAATGCTCACCATGGCCAAGTGTCTAGCCGTCCATTCAGCATTTTCAGCTGTCAAAGTCTTTAGTTGAACTCTAATTCCAAGCTCAAGGTCCTGATCAGTGATTTCATCAGGAATCATTGGAGACTTAGGAGCTGATTCACTCCTTGGCGTTGCCACACGAGTCTGCCACTCAGGGCGTGACTCACGACCACCACTACGAAGCTCTGCTCCTGCTGGTTTGCGTCTGTCGTCTCCGCCTGCGCTTCTGCGGTCTTTTGGTGCTGGCTTATCGTTCATCATGTCTCCTATACACATTAAAACATGTCTGTTAAACAAAAAATGGCCACCTTGAATCCAAGGTGGCCATTTTTCTAAATTAAGTCCGGCGGTGACCTACTCTCCCACAAGGTCCCCCTTGCAGTACCATCGGCGCAGAGAGTCTTAGCTTCCGGGTTCGGAATGTAACCGGGCGTTTCCCTCTCGCTATGGCCGCCGAAACACTATTGAGTTATGTGAATCGTTGACACACAGTGAAGTGTGATCTTTAGATTCCCGAACATATCTCGGGAACCACATAGTGGACGCGAACAAAAAATTGTGTCAAGTTATTGGCTTATTAGTATTGGTCAGCTCCATGAGTCTTTAGTCCTCACTTCCACATCCAACCTATCAACGCAGTAGTCTACTGCGAGCCTCTCGACCGAAGTCATGGAAATCTCATCTTGAAGCAAGCTTCCCGCTTAGATGCTTTCAGCGGTTATCTTTCCCCAACGTAGCTAATCAGCGGTGCTCCTGGCGGAACAACTGACACACCAGAGGTTAGTCCATCCCGGTCCTCTCGTACTAGGGATAGGTCTTCTCAAATTTCCTGCGCGCGCAGAGGATAGAGACCGAACTGTCTCACGACGTTCTAAACCCAGCCCAGCCCCAGGATGAGACGAGCCGACATCGAGGTGCCAAACCTTGCCGTCGATATGGACTCTTGGGCAAGATCAGCCTGTTATCCCCGGGGTACCTTTTATCCGTTGAGCGACGGCGCTTCCACAAGCCACCGCCGGATCACTAGTTCCTGCTTTCGCACCTGCTCCGGATCACTAGTCCCGACTTTCGTCCCTGCTCGACTTGTCAGTCTCACAGTCAAGCTCCCTTGTGCACTTACACTCGACACCTGATTACCAACCAGGCTGAGGGAACCTTTGGGCGCCTCCGTTACTTTTTAGGAGGCAACCGCCCCAGTTAAACTACCCACCAGGCACTGTCCCAGAACCGGATTACGGTTCGTGGTTAGATATCCAGGGTGACAAAAGTGGTATTTCAACAATGACTCCACCTGAACTAGCGTCCAAGCTTCATAGTCTCCCACCTATCCTACATATGCCACACCGAACACCAATACCAAGCTATAGTAAAGGTCACGGGGTCTTTTCGTCCTTCTGCGCGTAATGAGCATCTTCACTCATAGTGCAATTTCGCCGAGTTCGTGGTTGAGACAGCTGAGAAGTCGTTACGCCATTCGTGCAGGTCGGAACTTACCCGACAAGGAATTTCGCTACCTTAGGATGGTTATAGTTACCACCGCCGTTTACTGGGGCTTAAATTC
>JBEDLY010000055.1:0-6125 GCA_041171365.1 Actinomycetota bacterium
ACAGCCTTACTATTTGCTCTTGGGCTTTGCTGGGGTCTTTTTAGCCTTAACTTCTAGATCAACAATCTCGTTCTCTAGATCGCTCTCAGGGTCTCCAGACCCTAGAGAGTTAGCCTTCTTCTCATAAAGCTCTTTGCTGATTTGGTCTCTAAGACCACTTAGGAAAAATAGGGAATAAGCAAAAGAAAGCATGGCTGCAAACGGGACTGCAGCAAACCAAGGCATGGCTAGAAGCCCAAAGACTATGCAGAGCCCAATGAATAAACCAAGTCTGATTACTGTGTATTTCACCCATACATTTTTCATGTCTTAAGTCTATGTTTCCCACTCGGTTAGAATTGACCCATGAACCGAGTCCAATTGGCAGTGCTTGTTGCTGTGGCCATTTTCCAGATTTTCACTACTGTTTACGCAGCTAGTGCCAATCGCAACCAGGTAAGAGTCTTACCTAAGTTTGTTTGGGTTCTACTCTGTCTTTTCATCCCAGTTATCGGTGGACTTCTATACATCACTATTGGTAGACCTATTGATGGTGACTCAGGTCAAGGAGCTAAGCGTTCAAGACCTATTGCTCCCGATGATGATGCTGACTTCCTTAGAGATCTAGGAAATCGCTTCAAAAACGATAACGACAACTAAATGACCCAATCTCCAGCTCAAATATTTGCAGCACACATCATTGCTGAACTTGCCGCCTGGGGAAGAGACTTCTGGCTGGCTCCTGGAGCAAGATCACAATCATTAGCCATAGCCGCCGCTCAAGTAGCAGATGCAGGCGGAGCTAATCTTCATGTTCGTATTGATGAGAGATCTCTAGGGTTTAGCGCTCTAGGAGCAGCTGTTTATGGCGGACCTCAAGTAATCATTACTACCTCTGGAACCGCTGTTGCTAATTTACATCCGGCAGTTCTAGAAGCTCACCATTCAGGTTTAGGTCTAATTCTTCTAACAGCAGATAGACCAGCAGAGCTAAGAGATAAAGGTGCTAACCAAACAACTAACCAGGTTGGCATATTCGCTGATGCTGTAATTGATTGCATTGATGTTCCTGCTCCAACAGTTGAAGATATTCCTAAACTTCCAAGGCTTGCTAAAGCTCTTGTTGAGAAAGCAGTTCTACTTGCTTGGGGTGAAATATCTCAACCAGTCCAACTAAACCTTCAGTTCATTGAACCTTTGTCTGCAACAGAACCAAACGCTGCTGAAATTCTTGAAGCAATCGCTGATGTTGATGGAGACAGAGTTCTTGAACCAATTAGCAATGAGAATGTCTTCAACTTAGACCTAACTAAGCCAACAGTTATTGTTGCTGGTGCTAACGCAGTTGAGCACCTAACGGAGATTGAAAGTTTAGGACTTCCTGTTTTTGCTGAACCAACTTCAGGAGTGAGACATCTATCAGCATCTGTGATTGGTTATAGAACTCTTCTAGCTAGTAACTCAGAACCAGTAAAGCAAATTGAACAAGTTGTTGTTTACGGTAAGCCAACACTTAGTAGACCTGTAATTGCTCTTCTAAAGAGAGAAGACGTAAAAGTATTTGTTCGTGAAGGACAGATGGGTTCTTTTGAAATAGGAAACCAAATAACTAAGGTCTCTGAAGTTATAGAAGGTTCTTCAAACCCTGAATGGCTATCGTCCTGGACTAAAGAACCAGATCACCTATCTGTCAGCAGCAATCTAGATAGACATGCCATCATCACTAAGACCTGGGAAGCATCTCCTGCTGCCAGCACAATCCTTGTTCTTGGAGCTTCACAGCTGATTAGAGAGGCTGACTTCTGTGCTCCTAGGTTCGAGGTCAGAGCCTGGGCAAACCGCGGACTAGCAGGCATTGATGGGACTATCGCTACTGCGACCGGTATTGCTATTCAAGAGCCTGACAAGCAGGTTAGAGCCCTTATGGGAGACCTAACATTCCTTCACGATGTTGGTTCATTAGCTATTGACCCAAATGATGGGGCACTAAATATTCAGGTGATTGTCGCTAACGATAACGGCGGCAAGATCTTTAGCAACTTAGAAGTAGCGCAGAGTGTTGAACCAGACACCTTCAAGAGAATCTTCCAAACACCACAAAACGTAGATTTAGCAAAGCTTGCTGAAGCCTATGGCTGGCAATATGTGAATCCGAAGACAGTAAGTGATTTTGAATTAGCTCTAGCAATTACTGGAAGAGTAATTATTGAAGTATTGCTGGACTAACTAAGCGAATCAACAATAGGTTTGAACTTTAGAATCGCTTCATCAAGTTCTGCTTGAGCATCAGAACCAGCAACAATTCCACAACCCGCAAAAGCAGTTAGTGTCTGATTGCCTAACTGAGCACCTCTGAGTGCAATTGCCCAAACCCCATCACCATCAGCTCCTAGCCATCCGACAGGACCTGCATATCTTCCGCGATCAACACTCTCAATTTCTTCAATAACCTCTAGAGCTTTATCTCTAGGAGTTCCTGCAACAGCAGCACTTGGATGCAAGGCGTTCACCACCTGCAAAGAAGAAGAGTCTGAATTCAACGCGGCTTTGACATCACTGGCTAAATGCCAAAGGTTAGGTAGAGCAATACTGAAAGGTTCTGCATCTACTTCAATAGCACTGCTGAATTCTTCTAGTGCTGAAGTTAGAGAATCAATTGCAAACTTGTGTTCTGCTCTGTTTTTAGGAGAGTCATAGAGAGCAGCACCAATAGCTTGGTCAACTCCAGGATCTGTTCCTCTACCTGCTGTTCCAGCAAGAACTCGAGCACTGAACTCAGAGTGATAAACCTTCACTAGTAGTTCTGGGCTAGCTCCAAACATTCCATCAACAGAGTAGATGTAGCAAGTGTTGAACTTCTTCTCTAGTTTTCTAAGAGCAGGGTTGATGTTGAATGAGTTGTCTACCGTTGCCTTGAGGTCTCGAGCTAAAACAACCTTCTCAATTTCTTCTGAAGATATAACTTCAAGAGCTCTTTCAACATTGAGCATGTATTGCTCTGGGTTGATCTGACCTGGCTCAAAGTGAGCAGGTGTGAAAGGTGCATCAAAGGTAATCAGTTCTAAGGCTTTATTTTCTTCAATGTTGATAGTGGTCAACCAAAGGCTGTCCCCTGATTTACCAATAATGACTTGAGGAACAACTAGAACGCTCTTGGTCTGACTGTGATCAGAGAAGGCAATTGTTCCGAAGGACACAAGACCAGAACCTGAAAGGTTCACTTCATCTGAGACCTCAGCCTCAGCGACGACTTCTTGCCATGAGCCTTCTAGTTCCAGAATGCGGTTAGGGCCAGTGGCTTCTAGTCTCAGGGCTTCACCCCAGCCGATAAGGCCCTGCTTCTCATAGATAAAGGCAGCGCTGTTAGAGCCTAGAAGATCTGCAAAGGTGTGCTCAGGGGATAGCCCCAATTCAGCGGCTGTTATCAGCCTTGAATGCACCTTTAGAGTCAACGAATTCTTCCCAAACCTAGTTCTGTATGTTTTCTGTGAACTTCCCAGCGAGCCTAAGAGGCACTCTTTTTACTGGGATATCCTAAATACAGGTCACTTGAAGTCTAAAACAGCGAAGGGAGTGCCAAGTGCGGAAAGTTCTAAATACTGCTGCAACAGCAGCACTGCTAGTCGCTTTTTCAGTTCCAGCGGCCTCCTTCGCGGATGACACGGATGACCAAGTAGATGTCGAGATTGAAATCTTAGAAATAGGCGAAGCCCCAGAAGTAGACAAAGTCCACTCTGAGATTGAAAGAATCCACAAAGAGTTCTCGGGCATCCTGATTCCACCAACAGTCATGAGAATGGGCCAGCCGAGAGATCCAAACATCTATGTATTGCCTACCATCCAGTCTGAAGATGGATCTGTAACAGGTTTAGTGAATTCTGACAACGCAAAGCTAGAAATCGTTGGGGGAAATAGTTCATCAACTCTTGACCCATATGGCCATGCAGCAATCCCGGTTGAATCACTGACCCTCACAACAGCAACGCCAGCCGATGAATTCTTCGATGGAGCTAGATTCCTAGGTCTAGGACTAGCGGCAACAGCAGTTGGTCTATCAGCAGTCACAGGAATAAACACTGTTAGAAGCAGAAGACGCAAATTACGCTACCTAAAGGCCGCTGAGCAGTAGATAGTCCCTCAGGCAAAGATTAGACTTAGCCTGTGAATAAAGCAGATATGGCGAAAAAGCCGGCAGAAGTCGCAGCCATGTTTGATTCGGTTGCTGAGAGTTACGACCGCACAAATGACCTTCTTTCCTTCGGCCAAGACCGTATTTGGCGTAGACAAGTACTAAAAACCATCAATCCTCAGGCAGGTCAAACAGTCCTAGATCTAGCTGCAGGAACAGGATCTTCATCCGTTGTGTTCGCTAAGCCTGGGGTAAAAGTAATTGCCAGTGACTTCAGCGAGGGAATGCTAGCTGTTGGCAGAAAGCGTCACCCAAATCTTGAATTCGTATTTGCTGATGCAACAAAGCTGCCTTTCGCTGATGCAACAGTAGATGCAGTAACAATTTCTTTTGGTCTTAGAAACGTTGTTGATCCTAAGAAGGCTCTTTCTGAGATGCTTAGAGTTCTAAAGCCAGGTGGGGTAGTAGTTATTTGTGAGTTCTCACACGTCAAGACTCCTGTTATCGGTTCTCTCTATCGCTGGTACCTTGCCAACATCCTGCCAACTCTGAGCAGAATCTTGGCTAAGAACAAAGGTGCCTACGACTACCTTTCAGAATCAATTGCAGCTTGGCCTAAGCAAGAAGTATTAGTTCAGTGGTTAGTTGAAGCTGGATTTACAGAAGCAAAATATAAGAATTCAAGTTTGGGAATCGTTGCCATCCACAGCGCTAAGAAAGCCACTAAATGAGCAAAATAGTTCTACCGCCACAGCTTCGTAAAGTAGTGGACAAAGCTCTACTGAAGAAGATTCAGTCGGGGCTAGAACAAGTAGAAGTACAACTGTTAGAAGCAGTTACTCATACTGACCCAGTAGCCAATGTAACTTCAAGACATCTACTTGAAGCAGGTGGCAAGAGACTACGTCCTGTTCTAGTTCTTCTAGGTGCAGCTCTAGGCGATGACACTAAGGATGAAGTAACTAAAGCAGCTGTTGTAGTGGAGCTAACTCACCTTGCAACTTTGTATCACGATGACGTCATGGACAGAGCTCCAATGCGCCGAGGTGTCCCAACTGCTCATGAAGTATGGGGTAACAGCGTTGCTATCTTGACCGGAGATTTACTTTTTGCAAGAGCATCACAGATTGTTAGCCGTCTAGGTGGCAAAGCTCTTTCACTACAAGCAGACACATTCGAAAGACTTTGTCTAGGGCAACTTCATGAAACACTGGGTCCTCAAGAAAATGAAGATCCAATTGCTCACTACATTCAAGTTCTTGCAGATAAGACAGGTTCACTAATTGCAGCCAGTGCTGAGCTAGGTGTTGTTTATGGTGATGGTCCTGATGAATACCGAGAACCTATGCGTATCTATGGTGAGAAGGTAGGCGTTGCCTTCCAGCTCATTGACGACGTGATTGACATCGTCTCTGATGACTCAGGCAAGACCCCTGGCACAGACCTCAGAGCGGGTGTACCAACCATGCCAACCCTGCTACTTAGAGCCCATGCAGCCACTGACCCTTCGGCTAGGGAACTAATTGAGATAATTGATGCGGGCCTTGAAGATGATGCCCAGCTAGCCCTAGCGGTTAGCAAACTTAGAGAGCACCCAGCCCTTGAAGAGGCTTATCAGCTTGCAAAGACTTGGGCAACAGATGCTGTTGCAGCTCTAGCTCCACTGCCAGATTCACCGGTCAAAGATGCTCTGCGAGTATTCGCTGAGGCTGTTGTTGACCGTAACCAGTAAAAGGATTTGATCTAACTTGAACAAAATGCGTTTAGCAATCGTTGGTGCCGGCCCTGCCGGTATTTATGCTGCGGATCTAATCATCAAAGCTGAAAGAGACTTTGATGTGAGCATCGACCTATTTGATTTACTACCTGCTCCCTATGGTCTAGTTCGCTATGGAGTTGCTCCTGATCACCCACGTATCAAGGGAATCATTAGAGCACTCTATGAAGTACTAGATAGAGGAGACATTCGTTTCTTTGGAAACGTAAAGTATGGAACTGACATCACTCTTGATGAACT
>JBEDLY010000056.1:0-6123 GCA_041171365.1 Actinomycetota bacterium
AATCTCTTCTGTGTCTTGAGTATCTAAACAGATAGGGAAAGCATCAATGTTTGCAAAGCGTTTGAATAGCGCTGCTTTACCTTCCATCACCGGCAGAGCCGCCAGTGGTCCGATGTTGCCAAGGCCTAGAACAGCTGATCCATCGCTGACTACCGCGATGGTGTTTCTCTTGATAGTTAGTCTTCTGGCATCCGAAGGGTCATTCACGATTGCTTCGCAGATACGTGCCACACCTGGTGTGTAGATGAGAGATAGATCGTCGCGGTTACGGATAGGAAGCTTTGACTCAATCGTCAGCTTTCCTCCAAGGTGGGCAAGGAAAGTGCGGTCAGATACTTTTCCTACTATTACGCCTTCAACTTGCTTGAGTTCTTGAACTATTTGCTCTGCATGCTCAGAGTTAGTGCACGCACAAGTGAGGTCAATCCTTACTCGTTCAGCGTCAGAGTGGTTCACATCCACAGCCGTAACTGAGCCACCTGAACGTTCGATGATAGAAGTTAGCTCACTCACCGCAGTGTTTTTTGCAGGAGCTTCCAAACGAATAGTTATTGAGTACTGAACAGATGGCATCGTTGACATACCTTTAGTCTGCCAGAACTAACAACAGTTGACTGACTCTTAGTTGATAGTTGATGCGTCTCCAAGAGTTACTTCAAAGGTGATTTCACTGCCGTCTCTGAGGGCCCTCAAGCTAACTTTGGCAAATGCCTGGTTAGAGCGGATGGCAGCAGTCAATGTTTTTGCTGTGTCTATCGCTTTGCCATCACATTCAATGATCACGTCTCCGACTTTCAAGCCTGCCTCTTCAGCAGCCCCGCCTGTTGAAAGTTTCTCGATTTTGGCTCCAACGCTGAAAGACCCTGCAGATTCAGAGAACTTTGCGTCGCTGACAATAGCTCCAAGTAGACCGTGGCTTACCTTGCCGGTTTCGATGATGGCATCGGCTACCCTTTTGGCTACGTTAGATGGAATAGCGAAACCTACGCCAATGTTTCCTGCTTCAGAAGAAGTTTGAGCAGAGCTTGCAATAGCAACGTTGACTCCAATGAGCTCACCCTTTTCATTTACCAAGGCACCTCCAGAGTTACCAGGGTTGATAGCGGCATCGGTTTGAATCACATTCAGATTCACTGGAGGAACATTGCCTTGGTTCTGCCAAAGCTGAAGACTAGACCCACCGTCATCTGGAGCAGAAGCAGATTCAACAGAAATAGTTCTGTTTAGAGCTGAGATAACGCCGGAGGTAACAGTTGCGTCGTAACCAAGAGGTGCGCCAATTGCAACTGCAAAGTCACCCACGTTTACAACTGAGCTATCTGCAAATTCAATTGGACTAAATCCTGAGCCCGCTGCTTTGATTACTGCCAGGTCATTTGTTGGATCAGTTCCAACTACTGTGGCTTTGAAAATCTTTCCTGCCGATGTCTTGATTTCAATTCTTACCCCATCGGTTGAACCATTCATGGTCACAACGTGAGCGTTGGTGAGAATGTATCCATCATTTGTGAGAACAACACCAGATCCGGTACCAGCTGAAGTGTTGCCTGATGCTGAGATAGTGACTACCGATGGTAGACCTTTGGCTGCTGCGGCAGATACCCAGTTCACACTGCTCGGGTTGTTGATGACGACATTCTGGGTTGAGGAGATAAATGGAAGAGATCCGGTAGCTCCGTAGGCACCTAGGTATGCTCCGACAATTGATCCGATAGTCGCAATAAGAACAATTACCAATGTGGTTGGTGCTTTGCGATTGACTTGAGGTGTTGCAGCTACATTTTGAGCTGGTAGCTTCACAGGCTCTCCAAGAAACTGAGTATTAAAGTGTCCTTTATCAGTTGTCATCTTTGCTCCTTTTATCTGTGTCTTCGTTTTCAACTCTAAGAAGACAACTAGATAATTGTATGAACATCGCCTGACAAAAAACTGAAAGTTAGCACCGCCAAGCAGTTGAGCCAAGTGCACAAGGCTTATTCACAAGACGTGGCGGCTCTTTATCCACCTTTGGGACATCTGG
Source organism: Actinomycetota bacterium (assembly GCA_041171365.1). Lineage (GTDB taxonomy): Bacteria > Actinomycetota > Actinomycetes > Actinomycetales > Microbacteriaceae > Rhodoluna. The sequence goes on from JBEDLY010000056.1 coordinate 2,021, forward strand.
AGAGGTAGCCAAGAATCTAACGGGATTAGCGTTGAGCAAAATATTTGGCTTGACCACAGTCCAGGACGTTAGCCCAGTGAATGAATACTCAGTTGAGTAAGTCACTGCCAGAGCCACTAACCCATCTCCCTTCACCTTTGGAATGTATGAGGGTTTCGATAAAGCGCTCGATGCTGGAGTCACTCCTCCTTGGGAAATCTGCCAGCGATACGTAACCGGCCGAAATCTGATTTGAGCTGGAAGTCCAAGTAGTTTGGTCTTCAAAACCTGAGACTTAGCGGATGAGGAAAGGCCAATGGTTGCGCCAAATTTGATGGTCCTAGAAGGTTTGATGAAGATCATAGGAGTCAGAGGTCTAAATGATTTCAACGCTGAATAAATTTTGCTCTGGCTCGGCTTGCCAACGTTGACTATGGAAACAGGTTGATTAGGCGGATAAAGACTCCAGCAACCAACATGCCCAGTGTTTAGAAGACCGAAGGTCAGATCTAAACTCAGTCCATTTGGATAGACCAAACATCTAGGAGCGCTGCTTGAGCCACTACCCAAAACCAGACTCACCGAACCATTTGTACCTTTGATGAGCACCGCTTTTGAAACACAAAGATTCAGTTGAGTGGAATCACTAATTGCCCCAATAGTTGTATTCAAAGAACTAAATGCTGCTGGGCAACTAGGAGCAGCAGTCCAGCCCGCACTGGCTAAAAGAACAGTTGAGAGCAGGAGCATTCAAGGAGCATACAAACTTCAAGCACCAGCTAGGAGAGTTATGAACAGAAAAGGGCCCCAACTAATGTTGGGACCCTTTTACTAACTTGGTTGCGGAGGCAGGATTTGAACCTACGACCTCCGGGTTATGAGCCCGGCGAGCTACCGAACTGCTCCACCCCGCGGCGAAGTTTCAGCATAACACAAGTTGGGTATTACTTGCTTGCCTCCAAAGCTGCAGTAATTGCAGCCTTTAGGCGAGCATCTGCCTTTCCGTAAGCTGCCCAGTCTCCAGCCTTCATAGCCTCATCCTTGTCAATCATGGCCTGACGAGCATTAGCTAGAGCTGTTGCCAACTGCTGATCCGCAGTTTGACCTGGGTCAACTGGTGGGATAACTTCTTCACCTGTTCCGCTGTTTCCAGAGAACAAGGCATTCAAAGCAGCATCCAAGTTATCTTCGAAGGCAATCTTGTCTCCGAAGGCAACTAGCACCTTCTTTAGTAGAGGGAATGATGTCTCACCTGTTGACTGAATGTATACAGGCTGAACGTAAAGCAGTCCTCCACCAATTGGAAGAGTCAACAAGTTACCGTTTAGAACCTTGGTTGAACCCTGTCTCAGAATGTTTAGAAGTTTAGAAACTTCGCTGTCTGAGTTGAAGTTGTTTTGAACCTGACCAGGCCCAGGAACAATTGTTGTTCTCGGTAGCGTCAAAAGTCGAAGCTTTCCATAGTGCTCGGAAACTACTCCGTCCTTATCGCCAGCATCAGAGTCTGCAACTAGATAACCCGTTAGAACGTTTCGACTTGCATCACCTGTTGATTTAGGAATGAAAGTTGAGTAAATCGAGAACGAAGGACTCTCTTGGGTTGGCACCTGAAGTGTCAAGTAATATGGCGGCTGCAATGAACCTGTTCCAAGACCTTGGTCCACTGGATCGTTAGGTGTCATCCAAGCATCCTGCTGAGAGTAGAAAGCACCGGCATCAGTCACGTGGTACTGACCTAGAATTCCGCGCTGCATCTTGAAGAGGTCAGCTGGGTATCTAATGTGTGAAAGCAGTGCACCTGACATCTCAGAAACTGGCTTGACGGTGTTCGGGAATACCTTCATCCAAGTCTTCAAGATTGGGTCTTTGTCGTCCCAAGCGTAAAGTTTCACAGAACCGTCATATGCATCTACGGTAGCTTTCACTGAGTTGCGGATGTAATTAATTGCTCCACGACCAACAGGAGAAGTTGTTGAACTGTCTGCGATAGTTCTATCGAAATTCTCTGCTCTTGAGTATGGGTAGTTTGCTGATGTGGTGTAACCATCAACAATCCAAACAACCTTGCCCTCAACAATTGCTGGGTAAATGTCGTTATCTAGAGTTAGGTAAGGAGCTACCTGAGCGACACGTTCTCTTGGGTTGCGGTTGTAAAGAATCTGCGATGAGTTAGTTACTGCATCAGAGAGAAGAATCTGTTCGCTTTGGAATTTCAGAGCGTAAGACAAACGCTTGAAAATGTCGTCAAGCTTTGGCCCACCATCGCCCTTGAAGGTAGTCATAGTCTGCTGATCTCCAGAGGCGTCATCTTCGGCAGCTGGGTAATCAAGTTCCTTATCAGCTGCACCTTCAGGAGCACCAACGATTGAGTAAAGCGGAGAGCTTTCACCAAAGTAAACACGTGGTTCGTATTCACCAAGAAGACCCTTGGAAGGAATTCCAGATTGCAAGAACACAGGCTGTCCATCAGCAGAACGCTGGTTTCCGTAAGCCGCGACCATTCCGTAACCGTGGGTGAAGACAACTACGTTGTTATACCAAGACTGTGAAGAACCAAGACCAGACTGGTTTAGCTCACGAACAGCAAGAACAGTGTCTTGAACTTTGCCATTGATCTTGTAGCGATCAACGTCTAGGTGGTTCTGGAATCCGTAGTACTGACGGTATTGTTCCAACTGCTTGAAAGAAGCGCTGACTAGGTTTGGATCAAGAATTCGGATCTGAGCTGCAGTTTGAGCATCCTTCTTTAGAGCTCCTGCAGTTGCAGTTGTCTTAGCGTCATACTCGACGGTCTGAACTTTATCTAGTCCGTACGCTGCGCGAGTGGCTTCGATGTTTCTTTGAATGTACTCAGCTTCAAGAGTTCTTTCGTTAGGAACTACCTGGAAAGTCTGCACAAGACCTGGCCATACTCCACCAAGGACTACCGCTAGCACCAACATCAAAGAAGTTCCCAAGATCGCAAGTCTCCACTTAGCGACTACCGCTACTCCTAAGTAAATAAGTGCGACAACGAATGCAATAGCAGTCAGAATTTGAGCTGCTGGAATGCTCGCGTTGACATCAGAGTAAGTTGCTCCAGTGAATAGACCTGCAGAGCTTGTCATTGTCTCGTACTGACCTAGCCAAATTGTTAGACCTAGCAGAGCCATGAAAATTGCTGCTAAAACAGAAAGTTGCACACGAGCAGTCTTTGAGAATGTTGATTGCTTGCCATTGAACTTAATTCCTCCGTAAACCAGGTGGAACAAGATAACTGGAATAAGCGCCAAGAAGGTCACAGCCATTAGGTATGAAACCAAAAGAATGTAGAAGGGAAGGTCAAACAAATAGAAGCTGACATCTAGGTTGAACTGTGGGTCGACTACTCCGGATGCAGTGCTGTTCAAAAAGAGCACAGCTGATTGCCAGTCAGAGCTTTGAGAAACTCCAACAAAGATTCCGATGGCGATAGGAACTAGAAGAAGCAGCCTCTTGCGGAGACGGTCGAGGATCTGTCTGTATTCAGATAAGTCTCTTCCAAAGAAGTCGTTGCCAGTTGCATAGATTGGTCTCAATCTCCAGGCAAGGTAAATGTTGATCCAAACCACTAGACCGGCAAAGGCTGCAGTTACTGCAAAGACAGCTACCTGAGCCCAAATTTGAGTGGTGAATACAGATAGGAAACCTAGCTGATCAAACCACAACACATCGGTGTAGACGCTTGATCCGCTCACTAGTGCAATCGCCAACACTGCGACGATACCGACAGAGATTGCTAGAGGAGCACGCTTACGCAGGTCTGCTGCATTTATTTGACTCATTGATTTTCCTTAGCTGTTATTTATTTTGTACAAGAAAGAAGGCGATCAGTGCCAGTGTCATTGGCAATCGCCTTTACTGCTCGAAGTGAATCCTGAATAGTCGAAACCTTTATAACTGTAAGTCCATCGGGTATGTTTCCGACGACTTGATCACAGTTCGAACTTGGCGCTAGGAACCAGTTAACTCCAGCTCGTTTAGCCCCGTACATCTTTTGCTTTACACCGCCAACCGGACCGATTACACCATCAGGAGTAATAGTTCCCGTTCCTGCAATTCTTTGACCACCAGTTAGTTCCCCTGGGGTTAGTTTGTCGTAGATG
>JBEDLY010000057.1:0-9985 GCA_041171365.1 Actinomycetota bacterium
CTTCACGTTCGAGAAGACTTTGAAAGATTAGAAAAAGAGTGGGCAACCACTTTTGGCAAGATGGCTAAGAAGAACAACGTCAAGAGAATGGTTTACCTTCCTTGTTTAGAAGAAGCGGTAAGTCTTTGGCTATTTCATTGTTCACTTAGCTACCTGTTCCGGTTGGATTTGAAAAGACTCTTTTACTTGATTGCTTGCAATCGAGCCAAACCTTGGGGCATTGGTTATAAAGAAAGACTAGTCGCCAAAGGCAGGGGCGATTGTTTCAATGGCGACAATCTTGCCCTTCTTCTTACCCTTGTTTCTGGTGATGTGGAGCACATACATCTGGCCTGGCTCCATGGCTAGAACGGCTTCAAGCTCTTTACGTTGGGTTTTATCACCGTAGGTCCCGATAGCTTCAACAATGGTTGGCAAGGCTGGACGGTGGCTACAAATTACCAAGCTCTTACCGGTAGCGAGCAGTTTATGAACTAGCTTGATGGTTCGCTTAGGACCGTTTTTGGCACCTAGTTCACTTAGTTGGGATCTCTCTAGAAGTTTGGACTTGTGCTTGTTAACGTAGGGAAGCACTGTGTCCATGCATCTCTTCCAACTGCTAGTCACTACTAGCTTTGGTGCGTAAGCCTTTAGTGTGGTTGCCAGTGTTGCAGCTTGAACTAGACCTAGTGGTAGTAGTGGTCTTGTGGCTTCACCCTTCTTCCACTGCTCTCTCGGAGTTGCCTTAGCATGACGAAGAATGATGATGGATCTGGTGTCTAGGATGTTTTCTTCTTCAAGTCTGACTAGTTCATCTAGAGGATCGTTGTCATGTTCATAGCTGAGTAGTTTTCTAGCTTCAGAAACTGAAACCCACTTAAATGAACTAACTTCTTCATCCGGTTTGAACTTTTGGTTCTTCAGAGCTGAATCGGTTACCTTTGCTGACCAGTAGTGAACTACTTTCTTGGAACCATTTGCCAAAGTGTATTTGCTTTCAAATAACTTTGGACCAAGAGCAACCTTTAGACCGGTTTCTTCTTTGATTTCGCGAACGGCTGCTTCGCTAATACCTTCACCTTTATCTAGCTTGCCTTTAGGCCAACTCCAGTCATCGTAACGACCACGGTGGATAAGTAGAACCTTGAGAGAGTCTTTCTCTTTACGCCAAAGAATTGCTCCCGCTGCTACTACCGGCATTAGTATCCGCCTGTTCGTGCAGTCAATGTCTTAAGCATCATCTGGTCTTGGAAATCGAAGAAGCCACTTTCAGAACTCACTGAACCATTTCTATGCCAGATTCCATCTGGTCCTAGTTGCCAGCAACTAGCAGTTGGGTGCATGGCTAATTCAAATAGCTTCTGCATTTCAAATAGGTGGTCATCTTGACGAAGGCGAACTAGAGTTTCAACTCTTCTATCTAGGTTTCTGTGCATCATGTCTGCAGAACCAATGAAGACCATCGCATCGCCACCATTGATGAATCTAAAGACTCTTGAGTGCTCAAGGTATCGGCCAAGAATAGAACGCACTGTGATGTTCTCACTCAAATCTTTGACTCCTGGCTTTAGAGAACACATTCCTCTAACCAGAACCTCAACCTTCACACCTGCTTTAGATGCTCGGTAAAGAGAATCAATAATCTGCTCGTCAACAAGTGAGTTGAGTTTGATTTGAATTCCTACTGGCTTACCCTCTTTAGCATTCTTCGCTTCAGCTTCGATAAGAGCAGTAAGCCCTGTTCTCACTCCAACCGGAGATACCAATACTTCATTGAATGAAAGATCTTCAGCATATGCAGATAGACGGTTGAAGAGCTTGGCAATGTCTTCACCAACTTCATCGCGGCTAGTAAGTAGTCCGTAGTCCTCGTAGAAACGAGCCGTCTTCGGGTTGTAGTTTCCTGTTCCGATGTGGCAGTAGCGCTTTAGTTTGCCGTCTTCGTGGCGAATAACCAGAGCCAACTTACAGTGGGTCTTCAGACCAACAATTCCGTAAACAACGTGAACTCCAGCTTGTTCAAGCTTTCTAGCCCAACCAATGTTGTTCTGCTCATCGAATCTTGCCTTGATCTCAACTAGAGCTAGAACCTGCTTACCTGCCTTAGCAGCACTAATCAGAGCATCAACGATAGGAGAGTCACCGCTGGTGCGGTACAGAGTCTGCTTGATAGCAAATACCTTAGGGTCCGCTGCTGCTTGCTCAATGAAGGCTAGAACGCTGGTTGAGAATGACTCATAAGGGTGGTGAAGAAGAATGTCTCTCTGTCTAAGAGCACTAAAAATGCTGATACCTTCATCAGATGCTGCCTGAAGGTATCGGTTGGTCATTCTCTTGTGTGGGGTGTAGTGAAGATCAGCTCTTTTTAGGAAAGCGATGTCTGCTAAACCAGTTAGGTCTAGCGGACCATCCAATTGATAGACGTCTTCTTGCTCGATATCAAGTTCTTCCATCAAGAGTTCAAGAACTACTGGATCGATACTTCTAGAAACTTCAAGGCGAACAGCAGGACCAAGGCGTCTTCTTGCAAGCTCTGCTTCAAGAGCTTGAAGTAAGTTCTCTGCATCATCTTCATCAACATCTAGGTCTTCGTTGCGAGTTACTCGGAAGTTGTGGAACTGGAGAATCTGCATTCCTTCGAAGAGGGTCTGTAGGTGCTGACCCATAACTTCTTCAATGGTTATGAATTTCACACCAGCACTAGAACCAGGAACTCGAATGAATCGAGGAAGTGTTGGTGGAACCTTTACTCTTGCAAAAAGTCTTGAATCGTTTTCAGGGTGTTTGATCATCACAGCGATGTTCAGTGACAAACCTGAAATGTAAGGGAACGGGTGTGCTGGATCAACAGCCAAAGGTGTTAGCACAGGAAAGATTTGTTTGCGGTAATAATCTGTCAGCTGTTCTTGTTCACTCTGCTCTAACTTGTCCCAGCTAGTGATATTGATTCTTGCTTGTTCTAAAGCAGGTTCAATTTCGTTGATGAACAGATTGCTGTGTCTTTGTTGTAACGAGTGAGCAAGGTTGCTAATTTCAGTCAAAGCTTCTGCAGGTTCGAAACCAGAGCTAGATGTAACAGCCATTCCTGTTTCTAGTCTTCGTTTTAGACCAGCAACTCGAACCATGAAGAATTCGTCAAGGTTAGAAGCAAAAATACTCAGGAAGTTAACTCGCTCCAGAAGAGGAAGAGTTGAATCTTCTGCAAGTTCCAATACACGCTCATTGAAGGCAAGCCAAGAGAGTTCACGATCCAAGAAGCGATCATGCGGCAAGTCGCCCCCATTAGGTGGGAGAGTGATTGCCATGGTCTCTTCAGACATAGTGTTTATCCTCGCAGATGTTTATTGACTGGTGGTTAATTCTTAGTGACCGCTAGGAAACCTGAATGGTTTCATCATTAGGTGCATTAAATCGGTAACCAACGTGTCGAACAGTTCCAATAAGGCTGTCTAAATCGCCAAGCTTGGATCTAAGCCTTCTGATATGGACATCAACTGTTCTGGTACCTCCAAAGTAGTCGTAACCCCAGACTTCGCTCAATAGTTGATCTCTGGTGAACACTCTGCCCGGATGCTGAGCTAGAAACTTAAGAAGTTCAAATTCTTTGAAGGTTAGGTCCATGGCTTTGCCATTGACCTTGGCTGAATAGGCTGCATCATCAATAACAACACCAGCTACCTGAATCTTGCCTTCTAGTTCCTTGTTGCTGTTCTTGGTCAAGGCAAGCCTGATACGCGCATCTATCTCTGCAGGTCCAGCTGAGTCCAGGAGGAAGTCATCCGCTCCCCATTCGGCTGAGATAGCGGCTAGGCCACCTTCATTAATGACGAGGAAAAGCGGGCAGGACAAACCTGTGGTTTTTAGAACACTGGCTAGGGATTTAGCGACTACTAGGTCTTTACGGGCGTCGAGAAGAATAAGGTCGGCACCTGGAGCATTGATTAGGGCTGCAGGTTCAGCTGGAATGTGCCTTACCTTGTGGCTGAGCAGAGCTAGCGAAGGCAGTAGGCCTTTGTCTGGATTCTCAGACAGAACAAGCAAATGAGCCACAATCTTCTCCTGTTTAGTCCTTAAATCCTACCCCCGAGAGGGGCATGATGGTTTTTATGAAGAAAGCATGGGTGCCAATCGCCTCAATTTGGGCATTGGTGGCGGTAGGGGCAGTAATTGTTGTCCTGACCATGGATCAGGGCGATGCCATTCGTAGCTTTGGTGTTATTGCCGCTGGAGCTCTTGCTGTGGTTTCTCTATTTCACCTAGTTACCTCACACACAGAGGGAATAGTTGAGCGTTTGATTTACGTTGCAGGCGGAACCTACGCCATTTTGGCACTTGCTGGTGTCTATATTTTGCTCAAGCCCTAAACTTGAACCATGTTATTGTTCATTGAAATCTTCTTTTTAGGCCTCCTCGTCCTTGCCGGTCTGGCTATTGCTGGCACCAGCTTCCTAGTTCTATACAAGCTCTTCAAGGGTCAGCGCTAGTTGTTCGTTTTACCCGAAGGCCTACCACTTGAACTAACCCCACTTGCCTTTCTTGTTGGCACTTGGGAGGGAATCGGTGTTGTTAGCAATAAATACGTTTCCAGAGAAGATTCAACAGAACAAAAGTTTCAGCAAAAAGTAACTTTTTCTGTCGGTGAAGGAAATTACCTCACCTATCACGCAACCTCAAGACTTCTAGGTGATGAGACAGATGGCTCTAAAGATGTTGAACTTCCTGCAGAACTTGGATTCTGGCGTTTAGCAAAACCAGCAGAAGCTGCAGACTATGGTCCTCTAGTTCTTGCTGGAACAGGAGAGCGAACTATCAAGTCAGCCGAAGATCTTGAATCCCTAAGAAATGAAAGAGGCGGCTTCGACATCGAAGCATCGATCATTCATCCAGGCGGAGCATACGAATTTTATGCAGGGCAGGTTCTTAAGGGTCGTATCGATATGAGAACTGTTGCTGGAAGCCATATGCCTATGCATCTGATTGATGCAGGTAAGGGCTGGGGCTATGGGGAGAGAATGTATGGAACTCTAACTAAAGAAGGTGTTGTGAAGCTTCTTTGGGTTATGGAAGTTGCATCTTCTGTCAGAGATGAACTTGTACCTCTTGTTTCTGTTGAACTAGATCGAATCTAATGACCCAGAGTTATTCCAATCCACTAGTAGAACAAAAAGAATTCATTAGTGGTCAATCAGCTGTCCTGCTTGAAGAAAAAGCTGTCTTAGTTGTTTCAGGCGAAGATCGACTTAGCTGGTTAAATGACTTGTTTAGTCAGTCTCTTGTAGATCTCAAACCTGGTGTTTCTGTTGAAGCACTTTGGCTTGATGCTCAAGGTCGAATTGTTAGAGATTTCCACATCATTGATGACGGTGAGAAATCTTGGCTGATTACTTATTCCGAAGATGTTGCCACTTTAGTTACCCAGCTTCAACGAATGGTGTTTAGAGCCAAGGTGACCGTTGAAGACGTATCTGCTGACCATGCGGTAGTTGCAACCTGGAACAAGGATGTTTCTAATGCAGTTCTTTCATGGGAAGACCCATGGCCTACAACTTCAGCTGGTGGGTGGAGATATGGCCTAGAACCAGTTGAGCCTTGGGAATACAGAGAGTCTCTAGTTCCTTCTTCAAGCGTTGATGCAGTTTGGAAAGAATTCAAGCGCTGCGGAACCATGGCATTGGATGCTCTTCGAGTGGCAGCCATGAGACCTACAGGTCCAAATGAAATCGATGAGAAGTCTCTACCTCACGAATTTGATTGGCTAGCTACCGCTGTTCACCTGAGCAAAGGTTGTTATAGAGGTCAAGAAGCAGTGGCTAAGGTGCATAATCTTGGCCACCCACCAAGACGTTTGGTTTTTCTCCACCTAGATGGTTCAGCTCATGCCCTACCTGATCTTGGGGATGAAATATTTGGATTAGAAGATGTTGCTATCGGTAAGGTAACTTCTGTCGGTCAGCATCACGAGATGGGACCAATTGCTCTTGGTCTAGTAAAGAGAAACACGCCTTTAGATATCGAACTCAAGGTAGTAAACGCAGCTACTGGTGAATCACTGAGTGCCACACAAGAAGTTATAGTTCCTGTCGATGCTGGTTCTGTAGTTGATGTAAGTGGACTAAGGGGTAAGCGATGAAATGGAGTCCGAAGGATTCTCTAGGAAGAGTTGTTGACTCTCTAGCTCCTGCTATCCAGATCACTATCGGAGCTCTTCTTGCTTACTCAGTTGCCTTCTATGGACTTGGGCATGTAAGCCCGCTACTGGCAGTAACTGTTTGTATAACTTCCTTAGGTTTTTCTAGAGATGCAAGACCAAGAAGAATTCTCCAAACAGCTATTGGCATGGTTGTTGGTATTGCGATTAGTGAAATTGCAATTATCTATTTAGGTGCTGGCGTTCTTCAGATTGCCTTAGTACTGATACTTGTTTTGATTGCTGCAAGGTTCATTTCTGCTAGTTCAGCTTTTGCCGTCACAGCAGCTATTCAAGCGATGCTTGTTCAAATACTTCCTGCTCCCGATGGCGGAGTATTTATAAGAACCTTTGATGGACTTATCGGTGGAGTCATGGCTTTGATTGTCACTGCTCTAATTCCCAGAGACCCAAGAGGAATAGCCAGATCTGATGCGAACAAACTGTTCGACTTCTTCGTTGAAGCTTTGCAGTCACTTCGACTTGCACTTAGAGATGCTAATAAGTCCTTGTCTAACCAGGCACTTAAGGATGCTCGTGCATCTCAACCGCTGATTGATAACTGGAGAATGTCACTTGATAGTGCTCTATCGATTAGCCGCATTAGCCCGTTCCTAATGAAACACAAGTCTGAACTTAGAAGACAAAGACTTTTGATGCGGGCTATGGACTTGGCAACTAGAAACCTAAGAGTAATTGTTAGAAGAGTGAACTTCTTACTTAAGGACGATGTTGCAAGACCATATCTAGCTGACCTCTGTGAACAAATTGCAGAGGCTGTAACAAACATTCAAGACGGTTTGTCAGAACCAGAAGAGCTAGAACTGGCCAGAGTGCAGTTGCTTGAAATCATCAAGCAACTAGATCCAAAGAAGTTCGGGATCGCTGATCAACTTCGTGAAGCTAGTGTTCTGCTGTTACTTCGCCCACTCCTAGTTGATCTATTGTGTGCAACTGGAATGACAGAGGACGAAGCAAGAGCTGAACTACCTGAGGTTTAGTGGAGCCACCGCTTCAAAATCTAAAGTCAGTTCCCCTAAAGCCCAGCGTTTCTGGTTATTGGTAATCGGCCAACCAGCATTCTTTAGATCTTTGCATGTGGCTATCCAGCGTTGAGCTGGGGAGAACGTTGAAAGACCAGAGTTTCTGAACCAGGCATCATCGAGTTCTTTGAGAAGTCTGTGTATGGCTTCGCCTTCGACGTTTTTATGAATGAGTATCTTTGGTAGTCGTTCCGCTACCTTCGATGGTCTTTCCACCTCATTGAGTTTGAGAGCAATAGTGAAACTCACAACTTTAGTTTTGGACAGGGTGACCCAACTTGCTATGCGGCCTAGCTCGTCTGAGGTTCCTTCAACTATGCATCCATCTTCAGTGAGCCTTGACTGCATTAGCTCCCATGAGGAAAGCACTTCACTCTCGTCATACTGTCTCAGGACATTCATCGCTCGCATCACATCAACTTGTTTGCCTGCATGAGGTTTAGGTAGCGGAATCTCAAATCCTCCCAAACCAAACAACAAGTTCTTGGTTTGGAAAGGGATACTTCGTTCAACTCTTTCTCTGTCTATCTCAATGCCAATAACAGTGACTTGAGGATTAGTTTGAGCAAGCCTCTGCAGCATCTCTATTGATGTTGTTGGTGTGGCCCCGAACCCTAAATCAACAACTATCGGCTTAGATGCTTTGAGTTGGGGGAGATTGGCTATGAACCTGTCTACTCTCCTGAGTCGGTTGGGGTTGGTTGTTCCTCGAGTGATTGCACCAACTGGTTTCTTTATAGCCATGCCTTCTAGGCTAACTAGATAAACTTGAGGCATGGCTGAATACACACTTATCTTGTTAAGACATGGCAATTCCACTTGGAACCAGGAGAACCGGTTCACCGGTTGGGTGGACGTTGATCTAAGCGACCAGGGTCGCACCGAAGCTAAGCGTGCGGGTGCACTGCTTGCTGAGTCAGGGCTAAAGCCAGACCTTCTTTATACAAGCCGTCTGAAAAGAGCCATCAACACAGCGAACATAGCTTTGGCTGAAGCTGAAAGATCATGGATTGATGTCAAGCGTGACTGGCGTCTAAATGAGAGACACTATGGTGATCTGCAAGGTAAGGACAAGGCTGAGACACTAGCTCAGTATGGTCCTGAGCAGTTCCAAATCTGGAGAAGATCTTTTGATGTTCCACCACCGCCAATTTCAGATGACAGTGAGTTCTCTCAGGCTAATGATGAGAGATATGCAGATCTAGGAGCAAACATTCCTAAGACTGAATGTCTCAAGGATGTTCTAATCCGTATGATGCCGCTATGGGAAAACGAGATTAGCAAAGACCTAATTGCAGGTAAGACAGTTTTGGTTACCGCTCACGGAAACTCACTTCGTGCACTTGTAAAGCACTTGGATGGTGTCAGTGATGAAGACATTGCTGAACTAAACATTCCAACCGGTATTCCATTGGTTTATCGTTTAAATGAAAACTTCAAGCCACTTGTTAAAGGTGGAGAGTATCTAGATCCTGAAGCAGCTGCAGCTGGAGCAGCTGCTGTTGCTAATCAAGGTAAGAAGTAAGTCTTAGCCTTCTAGTTCTGCCCAGTCACCAGTGGTGAGGTAAGCAACCTTCGCTGAGATGTCTACTACGTGGTCAGCAAATCTTTCGTGGTAACGGCTAGCTAGAGTTACGTCCACAGTGTGAAGAGCATTCTCTTTCCACTTAGGTGAAAGAACAGTATCAAATACTGAGCGGTGCAATTCATCTACTCTTGCATCTTCAGCCTGAATACTTCTGGCTAGATCTAGGTCTGTGTTCTTTAGAAGTTTGGTTAGCTTCTTGCCCAGGGCAACATCAAGTTCACCCATTTCGGTGAAGGTCTTGACTAGTGACTTTGGCACAGCAGACTCTGGGTATCTGAATCTAGCGATGGTAGCAATGTGTCCAGCAAGAGCAGCCATACGCTCAAGGGATGCACTAATTCTCAAGGCTGCTACCAGGACTCTAAGGTCTCTAGCTACTGGAGCCTGGGTTGTAAGAATACGAATTGCCATTTCATCAATAACAAGGGCACGTTCTTCGTTGATTTCACAGAGGGCGATGGCTTCGTCAGCCTTCTTGACATCTGAGCTTAGGAAAGCCGCTGATGCTTTTGACATGATCTCTGTGACTGTGGCTGACAGGTCTACTAGGCGTTCCTGAACTTCTGAAAGCTCTTTCTGAAACAAATCGCGCATGGGTCTTCTCTTTCTCTTACCTTTAGACCATCCCACCGGAGAGTTAACAGTTGCCAACATTTCGGTGAACAGCCCTAAACACTTGTGTTTAGACCTATGTTCCTTAGTTTAGGCGGGGATTCTCTTCGCTAGTGTTAAGAAAGTAAACAAATTTCCCGAAGGGGAAATCAGGCAGAAAGTATTGACTATGGTCGGCTCTTCCAAAGTGAAGAAAGTGGCATCTGATGCTGTCGCTTTCCTTGAGGTGCTCGATACTGCTGGAGTAGTAGCTGATCTAACCAATCAGGTGGTCGACCAAAGCTCTAAGGCTAAAGATATCGGCCTGGTTGAATACGACAAAGTAATCAGCCCAGAGCTGGTCGAACTCATGACTCAGGCAAGAGTTACTAGACAGAGCGTCAGCCAGGAACTTTACTTCGCTAAGAACAATCGCTCTCCAAAATTGTTTATTTCAGCAAGAGCGACATTGCTTTCTGAAGAACTTGTAATTCTTCTTATTGAAGATCGAACCGAGGCCAAGCGACTTGATGAAACAAGAAGAGACTTTGTTGAAAACATTTCTCACGAGCTAAAGACTCCAATCAGTGCAATCTC
>JBEDLY010000058.1:0-8786 GCA_041171365.1 Actinomycetota bacterium
TTAGCTGGGTTTCTGAAGTGCCACCACCACTGCGGTTTAGTAGCAATTGCTTTGACGCTTAGTTTTCTACCTTCGAAGACGTTGTATGGCTCGATCAGGTTCTCGTGGGTAGTTGCTTCAATACCAAACAGTTCTTCAATAGGTTTAGCTGACTCTTGGGCCCTAACCAGAGGAGAGGTGTGAATGGCTCTCACATCTGCCCCCATAGCCTTTAGTTGCTTGGCAGCCTCTTTAGCCATTAGGTGGCCTGTTTCAGAGAGGTGGAAGTTAGGAAGCCTGCCGTATAGGACACCAGAAGGGTTATGAACCTCTCCATGGCGAACTAGATGGATACGTTTTGCGGGCATGGCATCAAGTCTATCGCCCGCTAAACTTGGGGTTTAGGCATCAAGAACAAGGGATAAAACAAATCATGCGCGAACGCATTCTGGTCAAAGATTTAGCACAAAGTGAAGATGGCCCAGTAGTCATCGGTGGCTGGGTTGAGACCCTCAGAGACCAAAAGAGGATCCAGTTCATCGTCCTTAGAGACGAGACCGGATCAGTTCAGGTCACCTATCCAAGACGTGAAGAAGTTGATGCCCTAGCAGACACCGTTTCAACCCTTACCTCTGGCAGCTTTGTCTGGGTAACCGGACGTCTAGTTCACGATGAAAGAGTGAAACTAGGCGGCATTGAGATTCAACTTGATGGCCTAGAGGTTGTTACCCTAGCTGACCCTGAAACCCCTATTGCTGAAGATTCAGGTATTGATAAGCGTTTGGACTGGAGATTCATTGATCTTCGTCGTCCAGAGATGAATCTAGTATTCAGAGTTCAGACAACCATTGAGCATGCCTGGAGAACCTACTGGGTAAACAATGGCTTCATTGAGATTCACTCTCCAAAGTTGATGAGCTCTCCTTCTGAATCAAACGCAGAACTATTCAAGATGGAATACTTCGAGACCGTTGCCTACCTTGCTCAGTCTCCTCAGTTCTATAAGCAGATGGCGATGATGGCAGGATTCGGTCGAATCTTTGAGATTGGCCCTGTATTTAGAGCAGACCCTTCCTTCACCTCACGTCACGCAACAGAGTTCACCTCTGTTGACATGGAAGTTTCATACATTGAATCACACGAAGACATCATGAAGATTCAAGAGGAACTTATGGTTGCCGCAATCACCGCTGTGAAAGAAAAGCACGGTGAAGAGATCAAGAGACTCTTTGATGTTGATGTTGTAATTCCAGCAACACCATTCCCACGTATTCCTCTAGCTGAAGCAATTGAAATTGTTGCTAAGCGTGGGCACGAGATTACTCGTGGAGGGGATATGGACCCTGAAGGTGAAAGACAGATTGCAGCTCACGTAGCTGAAACCTATAACCACGAGTTTGTTTTCCTAACCGACTACCCATCAAATGTTCGTCCGTTCTATCACATGCGTCATGCTGACAACCAGAACCTAACCAACAGCTATGACCTAATCTGGCGTGGAACTGAGATCACTACCGGTGCTCAACGTGAACACAGACTAGATGTTCTAATCGAACAGGCTAAGTCAAAGGGTCTAGACCCAGCTGGTCTTCAGTCATACATGGACTTCTTCAAGTACGGTGCTCCATCACACGGTGGATTCGGTATGGGTCTTCTAAGAGTTGTAATGCTTCTCCTTCACGAAACAAACATTCGTGAAGTTGGCTACCTATTCCGTGGACCTAACCGCCTAGAACCGTAGTCATGTTCGAACGTTCTTCTCATATACAAGGCGTAAACGCCTCACATACAGAAGCACAGCAAGAACAATACAAAGCCCAGCATGAAGCAATAGCCAAGGCTATTGCTGATCAGAAGCGTAAGGGTGCCCAGTTCAATGACATTGATGTTCAAGCACTGATTGCTGATCACTATGCATTTGTTAAGCAGTTCTGGACTCCGAACAAAGACGCCTACAAGTCCCTCGCATTGACATATGTACTAGACCCGGCGTTCAAAGAGACTTATGAGTCCTTTGAGCCGGGCCTAGCTAGTTACATAAAGAGTGCTATTGAGATCTGGGCTGATGAGAACCTGTCATAAATTCAAGTTTTATGATTTTTAGCCCTCGTGCTTTGACCAATCCAAAACTTGAAGGCCTGGAACTCGTTTGAAGTGTTTTACATTCCTCGTGATTAAAACCGCTCCTTGAGATATGGCGTGGCCGGCAATCATTGGATCAAGGTTGCCTATCCCTACCCCTTCGCGATTCAGGCGAGCAACTAAATCCCCAGAGAACTCAGCTGCTTGCTTATCAAAGGTGACGACGTCAATCATCGAAGTGAACAGCCTTAGAGTAGCAATGGCCCTTGGGCCAGAGTTCTGAGTGTTTGCTCCGGACCAAAGTTCATGAGCAACAACAGAAGACATTGCCAGATTTTCGATGTTGGCAAGTTCAAAGTTTAGAAGGCTCTCCCTGTGAAACCTCATGATGTCAATAATGGTGCTGGCATCTAGGTGATATTTCATTCGGAATCCTTGAAAAAGTCTGCGACGACTGGATTGACTCGCGCGATTGACTTGTCTCTCTTGAATGCCATCGCTTTTATTTCTTCACGTTCTGATTTGGTAAGGGACCTTGCCTGAGCTATGAATGCTTTTTTTAAAGCTTCTTTATTAAGTGGCTCTAGGGACACAATTTTCGATTGTGGATCTATTGAAATCTTGACCTGTTCAGTTTCAAATCTCATGGAGGCAGGAATACGAATAGCCTGGCTCCCGCCATTCATAAAAACTTTGCCTGTGACTGGTTCTGGTGCTGGCTCTGTAGTTTTACTGGCAACTCTTTTACCCATTCGTTGCTCCTATGCATTGGTGTAATTCGTATAGACATATCGTATAGATATCTGCGCCTAAGTCAATAGATGATTATTGAACGAATTCGTCTAACGCTCCGCGCAATCTAACCGGATCTATTCGCCAATAGTTATGGACTTTGCCGTTGATTAGAAGTACAGGAACTTCTTCTGAGCTCTTCATCAACCAGAATGTCATGCTCGACTAGGTTGACTTGAATATGTCTGGCTACCCCTGCCGAGTGCTCAGTTCTGAATGAGCCAACCACGGCATTGACAGTCAATCTGGCTTCATCACAGAGATGACAGCCTGATTTGCCTATCAAAGTTAGATTGATGGTTGCTCCCATGTCTCAAGATTATTGCCTTTCTCTGCCTAGACTAGACACGTGCCTAAATCCCCTAAGAAACAGCCTGCGGCTTTCTTTGATGTCGACAACACGCTAGTGCGTGGGTCGACAAGCTATCAGTTTGGCAAAGAGGCATATCGCAAGAGGTTCTTCCCTCGCAAAGACTTCATCGCTTTTGCTTGGCACCAGATCGTATTTCTCACCAAGGGTGAAACCGAGCACATGCTCTCTGCTATCAAGGACCGAGCTTTAGGTTTGGTCAAGGGACGTGAATACTCCCAGATGATGGCACTTGTTTCGGACGTCTATTCTCAAAACATCAAGCCGAAGGTTTGGCCAGAGACTGCTCGTCTTGCCCAACAGCACATTGCTGCTGGAAGAGAAGTTTGGTTGATTACCGCTGCTCCTCAAGAGATGGGCGAAGAGATTGCTAGAGCTCTTGGACTAACCGGTGCTCTTGGAACCAAGCTTGAACACATTGATGGAATTCTTACCGGGAACCTTGTTGGCAAGCCTCTACACGGTAAAGAGAAACCTAAGGCAATCAAGAAGCTTGCTAAGGAAAGAGGCTTTAGCCTCAAGAAGTCTTTTGCCTACAGCGACAGCCACAACGATCTACCGATGCTTACTCTTGTAGGTCACCCAGTTGCTGTCAACCCAGACAAGCTTCTAAAGATTTATGCGAAAGCTGCTGGCTGGAAGATTTACGACTTCAAGAGAAGAGACCTTCGTCTTCAGAAGAAGACCGTCAAAAAAGAAATCAAGATCGGTAAACGCGGTTAAAGAAAAACCCGCAGGATAACCTGCGGGCTCTCTTCGCTCTTAGAGCTAAATCACGAAGTGTTTACTTCTTATTGCGACGTTGGTGACGGGTCTTACGAAGCAACTTACGGTGCTTCTTCTTAGACATACGCTTACGACGCTTCTTGACAACTGATCCCACAAAGACCTCTTTATTTAGATAAACCCCTGTAATTCAGGGGCTATTTCGACTTCTAGTATTCTAACCCACCCGAGCCCCAAGTATTAAACCCCTCTTCCGGGCACAGGCTACTCAAGTAAACTCAGGGGCATGACAGAAGAGCAGCCCTACACACTGGTATCCAAGGAAAATGGCTTCGAGATTAGGCACTACCCGAGCTATGTCCTAGTTCAGGTTCAGACCCAAGGTGAGTTCTCTAGAGCTGCTAGTGCAGCCTTCAGCCCCCTAGTGAATTACATATCAGGACGTAATCAAACCCGTGAGAAGTTCGCTATGACAGCACCTGTCATCCATGCTCCAGACAAGGACGCCAAGACGCATGTGGTCTCTTTTGTTCTGCCGAAAGATGTCTCCATCAAGGACATTCCACTGCCTGCTGATGCTCAAGTTTCAACCATTCAGGTAGATCCTCACTATGCGGCTGCCGTCAAGTTCAGAGGCTTAGCTAACTATGAGCACTTCAAATCCTTTGGTGACAAGCTACTGAAGTCCATCGAAGCCGAAGGTCTTACCGCTGATGGTGAGCCTTACTACGCTCGCTTTGACCCCCCTTGGAAACCAGGCATACTTCGAAGAAATGAAGCCATCGTTTCACTCAAGAATTACCCGCGTAGTTAATCTGAGATTTACCGATTGTTTGATTCCCTCAACTATTCTTGAGAAATGATGAAGTCAAGCGTTTTGTTTGTGTGTGTACACAATGCTGGAAGATCTCAAATGGCAGCTGGTTTTCTTAGAGAACTAGCTGGAGATCGTGTTGAAGTTCTTTCTGCTGGAACACAGCCAAACAATGAAATCAACCCAATGGCTATTCAAGCCATGGCAGAACTCGGAATTGATATTGCTAATCAGCAACCAAAAGTTCTAACCGAAGAAGCAGTCAAAGCTAGCGACTATGTCATCACTATGGGTTGTGGGGATGAGTGCCCATGGTTCCCGGGAAAGATTTATCTGGACTGGGTACTGGATGATCCAGCTGGTCTAGGTGTAGATGCTGTTAGACCAATTAGAGACAAGATCAAAGATCTAGTAACTGCACTAGTTGCTGAGATTGACGCTAAGCCTTAGGTTTTCGAGCAACAGGCTTCTTAGCAACAACTTTCTTAGCCACTGGCTTTTTGGCTGCTGTGCTCTTCGCTGGAGCCTTCTTGGCAGGAGCTTTCTTAGCTGGCGCTTTCTTTGCAGCAACCTTGGTGCTTACTTTCTTAGCTGCACCTTTAACCTTTACTGAAGCTTCACCAACTTTTTCAGTGGCCTCACGCTTAGCATCAGATAGTTTCTTGCCTAATTCTCTACCAGCTTGCTCAGGATCAATATCTAGATTGATCTTTACCCCTGCCCGCTTTTCTAACCAACCAGCAGCTGAGGTTAGGAAGTTTCCAATGTTCTCACCAAGTTGATCTGCCTGCGCAGAAACAAATGCTGAACCAAACTTGCCGAACCACTTGGCTGCTTCACCTAGCCCCTTTTTGTTTAGGGTGTAGGTGCTGGTCTTACCTTTAGTAGCAACTGTTAGTAGCTCTGCTTCAACAAGTACGTTCAGGTGCTTGTCTAGTGCTGTCACAGCTAGGTTGGTCTTTTTAGCCAGTGCTGCTTTGGTTGAAGCTTCGGCAGCAACAATTTCAAGAATGTTGCGACGGTTCTTATCGGCTAAAGCTACGAATACATCGGTCATTATTTTTGCTCCTGGGCTATTTCCTTAGCGCGAGCTAACGCTGCGCTTGTTGCTTTCAAGAATAAGTCATGCAGGTTGCCCTCTTCTAAGACGGCAATTGCTTTCATGGTTGTTCCGTTAGGGCTGGTTACTGCTCTTCTAAGTTCAGCTGGATCACCTTGGGTTTGAGCCAGTAGTTCACTAGCACCTAGGAATGTCTCAGACACCATTAGGTAAGCAGCCTCTTGGCTAAAGCCTTGGCTAACAGCGGTTTTGATGAACTCTTCCATTAGGTAGAACACATAAGCAGGACCTGAACCTGAGATGGTGGACAGAGCATCAATGTGGTCTTCAGGAATAACCAATGTCTTGCCAACAGCTTCAAAGAGTTCTGTCGCTATCTCCAGTTGTGCTGCTGAAACCCTTGAACCAGTTGAAATTCCTGTAACACCTTTTTGAATAAGTGCTGGGGTGTTAGGCATTGCTCGAATTACAGAAACAGTTTCTGGAAGATGTTCTTCCATGGTCTTGGTCTGAACTCCTGCTGCAACTGAAATCACAAGAGCATTCTTTGAGATCACTGAGTTGATTTCATCTAGTACTTCAAGTACATAGGCAGGCTTGACAGCAACAATGACAATGTCTGCGCCTTCAACAGCCAGCGCGTTGGCATTTGGTTGATGATCGGTTGCAAAAGCACTAACTCCATACTTCAGAGAAAGTTGTTCTGCATTTGCAACACTCTTTGTTGTTGCACGAACATCAGAGCCTTTAGTGCCACTTTGAATCATGCCGTTAAGGATTGCCGAGCCCATAGACCCGGTACCTAGGAATGCAACTGCCATTTGTTTCATGCCTCTAGTTCAACACAAACTGTGGCTTGTTGGTACTCAATATTCCATTTACGTCTGCTTCAAGGATGTAGCTAGCTCCATCAGCTGATACAGATGGTTGACCATCGGCACCTGAACAACCGGAGTCACCTGATCTCACTCTGTCCCATGCTCCAGCCGGAGCAGTCATTTCCTTGTTTGGTAGCAATAGAACTGGTTCAGCAGGAAATCTCTCTGTGTTGCAATCCTTTGAATTCCAAACAACATCAGTACCACTGGTGATCTTGTAGAAAGTGACATCGCTACCTAGGTTGAATTTACATTCAACAGAACTTGTGTTGGTGACTGAGAACCAAATGTAAGGGGTGTCTTCTGGGTTGAAGGATAACTGTGGCTGACCATCTCCAGTTCCAACATGGGCTTCAATACTTAGTTGCTGTGATTGGCACTCTGCACCAGCAACGACTGTTGGCGCTTGGCTTGGGTTAAAGATTGAACCGACCCAACCGAAGAAACCTGTTACCAAGGCGATTAGCCCCCAAATCAAACCAATGACGACAGCTAGGAATACTAGACGTCTGATGAGTAGTTCTAAAGGGGAAGGGTATCTTGCAAACATAAGACAAGTTTGCCAGCGAGTTTGCTATAGCAAGCGAAGCATGCGGGTGTTGCCTAGTGTGTTTTGTTTAACTCTGGCTAGATCCAAGAATTCAGCAACACCATCATCGGCAGATTGAACCATCTGCTCAAATGTTGCTTCATCTACTGGAACATCGCTGATGACTTCAAACCCACAGCGAACGAAGAAATCTACTTCAAAGGTTAGACAGAAGACTCGTCTAATACCTAGTGTGAAAGCACGCTCGATAAGTGCCTCGACAACTGCCTTACCAAGACCCATTCCTCTGGCAGACCCATCGACAACCAAAGATCTAACTTCAGCTAAATCTCCCCACATTACGTGAAGAGCACCGGCAGCTAGGATTCGACCGTCTTTAGACTCTGCAACAACAAACTCCTGCACACGCTCATACAAAGACACCAGTTGGTGCTGGAGCAGGACGTTGGTATCAACTAGCGGAGCACGCATTGCCTGGATGGCAACGATGTCGCTGGTTCTAGCAGGTCTGAGAATGAAATCTTTGTCGGGCATTGCTAAATGCTAGCAATTTCTCTCACATTAGATGTGAAGATGAACTCTCCGCCAACTAGATCTGCAACAACATCGCTTGCATTCTTGATGACACCCTGCAAAATGCTCTCTGAGATCTGGTCTTCAATTTCACGCTGAACTGCTCGACGAAGTGGTCTAGCACCCAGTGCTGGGTCGTAACCTAGCTCAATTAGACGCTCCTTAGCAGCGTCTGTAAGGGTAAGAGTGATGTCTCTCTCCTCTAGACGTACGTTGAGCTTCTTGATGAACAGGTCAACAATCTCCATCAATTCAGACTTAGATAGCTGAGGGAAGACGATGACATC
The DNA here is from genome assembly GCA_041171365.1 of Actinomycetota bacterium. Classification (GTDB taxonomy): domain Bacteria; phylum Actinomycetota; class Actinomycetes; order Actinomycetales; family Microbacteriaceae; genus Rhodoluna. Next base: position 8,112 of record JBEDLY010000058.1, read on the forward strand.
ATCAACACGGTTCAAGAACTCTGGCTTGAAGTGCTTCTTTAGTTCATCGTTGACCTTGGCTGCCATACGGTCGAAGTCATTCTTCTGGTCACCTTCAAGGTTGAAGCCAAGAGCACCCTTAGAGATGTCCTTGCTACCTAGGTTGGTGGTCATGATGATGATTGTGTTCTTGAAGTCAACAACGCGTCCCTGACCATCGGTTAGGCGACCTTCTTCAAGAATCTGTAGAAGAGAGTTGAAGATATCTGGGTGAGCCTTCTCGATCTCATCGAATAGAACAACGCTGAACGGCTTACGACGAACACGCTCGGTGAGCTGTCCACCTTCATCGAATCCAACGTAGCCCGGAGGAGCACCGAACAATCTAGAGACTGTGTGCTTCTCTGCGTACTCGCTCATGTCTAGTGAGATCAATGCACCTTCGTCATCGAATAGGAATTCAGCCAAAGCCTTAGCAAGCTCTGTCTTACCAACACCGGTAGGACCAGCGAAGATGAATGAACCTGAAGGACGGTTAGGGTCCTTCAAACCAGCACGCTGACGACGGATTGCCTTGGAGATAGAGTCAACAGCCTTCTTCTGACCAATAACTCTTCTGTGAAGTTCTGCTTCCATGAAGATCAGCTTCGCTGATTCTTCTTCGCTTAGCTTGAATACTGGAATACCAGTAGCAGA
>JBEDLY010000059.1:0-11479 GCA_041171365.1 Actinomycetota bacterium
GTTACCTGGTCATCGGTAGCATCGCGGTGCTCAATGGATAGGTCATAGTATTCAAGGTCAACATCTAGAAATGGCAAAATCAAAGAGTCTTTGATGTTCTGCCAAATGATGCGGGTCATTTCATCGCCGTCTAGCTCTACGACCTTGCCAACTACCTTGATTTTTTCCATGAACGATTTTTCCTTTTCTTATTTCAGCTTTAAGCCTAAACCAGTGACTCGCGCCAAGCCTTGTGCATCTTGGCAAATTTACCCGAGCCAGCTATCAGAACTGCAGGCTTATCATCCTCAATAATCTTGCCGTGCTCCATAACAACAACACGGTCAGCAATTGACACAGTGGACAAGCGGTGAGCGATAATGATTGCCGTTCTACCGGCTAGGAGGGTCTGAAGCCCTTTCTGAACCATGCGCTCACTAGGAATATCTAGTGAACTGGTGGCCTCATCGAGAATCAAGACGGTCGGGTCAGCAATAAAGGCTCTAGCGAAAGAGATTAGCTGACGTTGCCCTGCGGATACTCTTCCACCGCGTTTGTTAACGTCGGTGTCATAGCCATCCGGGAGGCTCAAGATGAACTCGTGAGCTCCAACAGCCTTGGCTGCATTTTCAATCTCTTCTTTGGTGGCTTCTGGTTTACCTAGAGCAATGTTTTCAGCAACTGTTCCACTGAATAGGTAAGCCTCTTGGGTGACCATGACAATTGCCTTACGTAAATCATCATCACTGAGCTTTCGAAGATCCACTCTATCAAGTTCAACTGATCCAGAACTTGGGTCATAGAATCTTCCGATTAGCTTGGCAAGAGTTGACTTACCTGCACCGGTTGTTCCAACCAATGCAATTGTTTGTCCAGCAGGAATGTCCATGTCGAATTTAGGAAGAACTACTTTTCCGTTTGAATAGGCAAACTGAACAGTGTTGAAGTTGATGTGTCCCTTACGCTCTGCAAGCGGTGTTGGTTCTAAAGCCTCAGGCACTGAAGGTTCTTCTTCTAGAACACCTGAAATCTTTTCAAGGGCCGAGTTCGCTGACTGGTATGAGTTGTAGAACATGGCCAGGTTTTCCATAGGCTCATAGAAGCTACGAGCATACAAAATACAGGAGATCAGAACCCCGATACCGAGGTCGCCTTCCATGACTCTAAAGCCACCCCAGAGCAACACGAAGGCAACGGTGATGTTACCAATCATGATTAGACCTGGATCGTAGATACCAAATAGTTGAATCACTTTTGCGTTCACAGCACGGTAGTCCTCAACCAAGTCCTTATAGGTATCTTCGTTTCTCTTTTCCTTACGGAACGCTTTAACCGCACGGATACCGGTCATTGACTCAACAAAGTGAACAATCAACTTAGCTGAGGCAACACGAGTCTTGCGGTAGCTAATTCTGGTGTTCTTCTGGAACCATCTGGTTAGGAAGAACAAGGGAATGAAGCTAACCAACAAAATTAAGAACGAACTTGCATCGAGGGTTACTAATGCAATTGCAGTAAAGAGCATGAACAAGATCCCAGATATCATCTCGCTACCACCGGAATCAAGAAGTTCCTTGATGGAATCTAGGTCGCTAGTTTGACGAGCAATGACTCGACCGGATGTATAGGTTTCGTGGAACTCAACAGATAGACGTTGGGTGTGACGGAACAAACGCTTACGAAGACCAAACATGATGTCTTGGCTCACTCTTGCCGCAAATCTCAAGAAGTAGGCAATAGTGAAACCAGCTAGAACTGCTGTTGTTACATAGCCACCAACAGTCCAGTACAAAGGAGTTAGGTCTCCTGCTTGAGCTGCTGGCAGAGCTTCATCAATAGCCTTGGCAATCAGCCAAGGACCTGAAACTCTTAGCGCCTGACTCGTGATGACTAGAGCAAGAGAGACAAACAGTCTGTTCTTCACCGGCTTGATGATTTCACCGAGCAGCTTCAAGCTACGCTGACGAACTCGAGCCTGCTCTTCTTTGCTTAGCTCAATCTTTTCTTCGTTCTTCACGCCCTGCATGCTCATTATTTCTTCACCTCAATCATCTTTCCGGCAGCATCTAAGCTGCTGATGACGAATCGGTAGTGCTCGTTAGAAGCAATCAAATCGCTGTGTTTACCAAAGGCTGTGATCTTGCCGTCTTGCAGCAGAGCAACCTTGTCAGCTAGCTGAACAGTTGAAGGGCGGTGAGCCACAATCAAAGCTGTTGTTGCCTTCAACACGGTTCTAAGTGCATCCTCAACCATGGCTTCCGTGTCAACATCAAGTGCGGAGAGTGGGTCATCTAAAACTAGAACTGCAGGCTTTGCTGCTACTGCTCTAGCGAGGGCGATACGTTGTCTTTGACCACCTGAAAGTGAAAGACCTTCTTCACCGATCTTGGTATCCAAACCATCAGGTAGGTCATAAACGAATCCTGCCTGAGCAATCTCAAGTGCCTGAGCTAGTTCTTCTTCAGTGCTCTCAGGTCTACCTAGCAAGACGTTGTTGCGAATGGTGTCGCTGAACAGAGTTGAATCTTCGAATGCCATGGCGATGTGAGCTCTTAGTTCTTCTCTAGTTAGATCTCTAACATCAACACCATCTAGCTTTACTGCACCACCGGTAACTTCGTAGAGTCTTGTGGCAAGTGCTGTCAGAGATGTTTTACCCGAACCTGTAATACCAATTAGAGCTACTGACTCTCCTGGTTCAATCTCTAGGTTCACTCCATCGATTAGATCTTTTTGTTCAGCTGGAGCATCCGAATACCTAAAGTGAACATTCTCAAAAACAAGACGACCTTTAGGGTCTGTAATTGTCTTTGGCTTCTCAGGATCAGAAATTTCCACTTTGGTATCAATTACTTCAAAGAAGCGCTCAACCGCAGATCTAGTATCAATGGTCATAGACAAAAGGAAACCAAGGGAGTCAATAGGCCAGTGAAGAAGACGGGTAGTTAAGACGAATGAGAGCAAGACTCCAATAGTCATGTTTCCTTCAACAATCTGCCAGATACCAAGCGGCAGATAAATACCTGTTGCCAGCGCTGGAATTGTTGAGAAGTAGAACCAAAGATTAGCCACCATCTTGGCTTTGTTTAGTTCTGTGCCTCTCAGATTTAGAGCATCTTTAGCAAACTTCTCGGTCATAAACGAACCACGTCCGAATGACTTGATGACGCGGATACCGTGAACACTTTCTTCAACTGAAGTTGCTAGATCTCCCGCTTGGTCTTGGCTCAAACGAGCAGTTGCGTGGTAGTCCTTCTCAAATCTGAATCCAAGAATCCATAGTGGGGACATCATTATGAAAAAGACAGTTGCCAGTAACCAGTTGTATGAGAACAGAAGTGTGAAACCAACCACAATTGTGAATAGGTTTGCTACCAACAGAACGAGTCCGAAAGAGAGCCAACGCCTAATCATGCCCAAATCGCTAGAAGCTCGAGAGAGCAGCTGCCCGCTCGGCCACTTGTCATGGAAAGCAACTTCTAGATCTTGAAGTTTCGCGTATAAGGTCCTTCTAAGCGCCGCTTCAACATGTGTTCCAGGTGTCAAGACCAACCATCTACGAAGCAGAACCATGATTGCTTCTAGTAAACCCATGCCGAATACAGCTATGACAGCAAAAACCAGTGTGTTAAATGTGGTGTCTTGTTCAAGGGTGTCGAATAGATCTTCAAGATATCGAGGTATAGCTAGAGCAAACATATGACCTGCAATAGCTGCGAGTGTCCCCAAAATCACCCTAGGCAAAGCCTTCTTGGCATAGGGGAAAATTCGGAGCAGAGTCCGAATAGTGCCTAATTTCTTTGTTTTCAAAAACTACCTAAATCTGTAAGTGGGCTTTCACCGGAGGGTAAGTTGGTGCTTACCAAAGCCTTTCAGTCTACCTAAAGTTGTAGGCTATACATTGAAATATACCTTCTCAACACCCTCATTCAGCCCTCAAGGAGCAAATGCATCATGGCCCGCCACGGTAAAGTCTCAGTAATTGGTTCAGGTTTCTACGGAACCACCACAGCCCAGCGTTTAGCTGAATATGACATCTTCGACACCGTTGTCCTAACCGACATCTTGGAAGGCAAGCCAGAGGGTATTGCCCTAGACATCAACCAGTCTCGCTCTGTCGAGGGCTTTGAGACAAAGGTTGTTGGAGCTAGCACCCAGGCCGATGGAACAGGCTATGAAGCCATCGCGGACAGCGACATCGTTATCATCACAGCAGGTCTTCCTCGTAAGCCAGGCATGAGCCGAATGGATCTACTAGAGGTCAACGCAGGCATCGTTGGTGGAGTGGCAAAGAACATCGCGAAGTACTCTCCAAACGCTGTAATTCTTGTAGTTTCAAACCCACTTGACGAAATGACTGCCCTTGCTCAGAAGGCATCTGGATTCCCTAAGGAACGAGTAATCGGTCAGGCTGGAATTCTAGACACCGCTCGCTTCACTAACTTCGTAGCAGAAGCTACCGGAGCAAACATCGCAGACGTGAAGACTCTAACTCTTGGCTCACACGGTGAGACCATGGTTCCAGTTCCATCTGTTTCAACAGTTAACGGCAAGCCGATCATCGAAGTTCTTGGTGCTGACAAGGTTGCTGAACTAGTTGATAAGACTCGTAACGGTGGAGCAGAGATTGTTGCTCTTCTAAAGACTGGTTCTGCTTACTACGCACCTAGTGCTGCTGTTGCTCGTATGGCAAAAGCTGTTCACGAAGACAGCGGGATGGTATTCCCTGTTTGTGCATGGGTTGATGGTGAATTTGGTATCTCAGGTGTTTACCTAGGTGTTGAAGCAAAACTTGGCAAAGGTGGAATCAAGCAGATTGTTGAAACACCTCTTGATGCTGAAGAACTTGAAGCATTGAAGGTCGCTGCTGAAGCTGTTAGAGCTAAGCAAGCAGACGTAGCTAACCTCTAGTGAGAGAAGTGACGCTCACCAGTGAAGAACATGGTGAGCTTCGCTTCCTTAGCTGCAGCAATAATCTCTTCATCACGAACTGATCCGCCGGGCTGGACAACAGCTTTAACTCCTGCATCAATCAGAATCTGTAATCCATCCGCGAATGGGAAGAATGCGTCGCTGGCTGCAACAGAACCTTGAACTCGAAGATCTCCTCTAGAAACTGCCAACTTGCAAGAGTCAACTCGGTTAACTTGCCCCATACCAATACCAATTGATGAACCTTCTTTAGCCAGAAGAATTCCATTGGACTTCACGGCACGAACTGCACGCCATGCAAAGACTAGATCTGCCATGGTCTTCTCATCTGGTTTCGCTCCGCTGACAAGCTTCCAGTTGTTAGTAGAGAAGTTTAGGAAAGAGTCCTGTTCTTGAACTAGGAAACCACCGGAGATGTATCTAATCTCGTGTGATTCACGGCTGTAGTTCTTAGGTAGTTCTAAGATTCTCAAGTTCTTCTTACGTTCGATCAGAAGTCTTAGAGCCTCCAACTCATAACCTGGAGCAATTAGTACCTCAGTGAATATGTCAATCAAGTTCAAAGCCATACCCATAGTCACTGTTCTATTAGCAGCAACTACACCTCCGTAGGCACTAACAGAGTCACAAAGGAAGGCAGCGGAGTGAGCTGCAGCAATTGGATCTGTTGCATCTTTAGGTGCTACAGCAATACCGCAAGGGTTAGCGTGCTTGATAATAGCTACCGCTGGTTCATCAAAGTCGTAGGCAGTTCTTACTGCAGCATCTGCATCAACGTAGTTGTTGTATGACATCTCTTTGCCGTTGTGAAGCTTCGCCTGGGCAATACCTGACACGGCCATAGGACTGGTGTTTCTGTAGATAGCTCCAGCCTGGTGAGCGTTCTCACCATATCTAAGAACATTCAAAAGTTCAGCATCTACTTCAATGTGCTGAGGGAATCCTAACCAGCTAGCAACAGCACTGTCATAGCGAGATGTGTGAGCAAAAGCTAAAGCTGCCAATTCTTTTCTTTCAGCTAGCAGTGTGCCGCCTTCAGCAACAGCTTTGATGATGCTTTCATACTTGCTTGGATCAACGACGATGGCAACGTTCGCGTAGTTCTTAGCCGCTGCTCTAACCATTGCTGGCCCACCAATGTCAATCTGCTCAACAACAGCATCACCCTTAGCTCCAGATGCAACAGTGCTAACAAATGGGTATAGGTTGACAACCACTAATTCAAAAGGTTCAATCTCTAGATTGCGTAGTTGCTCCTCGTGATTCACTAGACGCAGGTCTGCAAGTAGTCCACCGTGAATCTTTGGGTGCAGGGTCTTCACTCGACCATCGAGTGCCTCAGCAAAGCCAGTTACCTCAACAACCTCAGTAACTTCAATACCCGCATTTCTAATTGAGCTTGCTGTTGAGCCAGTTGAAACAATAGACACTCCAGCTTCAGATAGAGCCGTCGCTAACTCGATTAGGCCGGTCTTGTCACTGACAGAGATGAGGGCTCTTCTGACTGCAACTCGGTCACGATGACGGTAGTCCGCAGGTGTGTATTCATTTTGTGCTGACAATGAGATCCCTAACTCTAAAGTTTTGCTGTTGATTTTAGATTTTGTGCAAGTTGTTCAATAGTTGAAGCAAGTAGTTCATGCTCAACCAACTTGATTCGCTCATGGAGAATGGCCTCATTGTCATTCGGTTGAATCAAGACTTCACTCTGAACAATGATCTCCCCTGTGTCAACACCTTCGTCAACATAGTGAATGGTCACGCCAGTCTTAGTTGCCCCTGCAGCGAGGGCATCTCTAACTGCGTGTGCTCCTTTGAATTCAGGTAGCAAGCTTGGGTGAATGTTGATTAGCTTGCCTTTGAGCGCAGAGACAAAGTTTGCCGGTAGCACCTTCATGAATCCAGCCAAAACAACTAGATCTGGCTGATGGTGCTGAACATTGGCTATAAGAGTTTCAGCCCACAGTTCTCGTGATGCGAATCTCTCTGGGTTCACAACAAAGGTGTCCACTTCATACAGCTCAGCATGCTCCAAGCCAGGTGCAACCTTGTCAGATCCAACAGCCACAATCTTGGCTGGGTAGAGAGGATTTTCACTCTTTTTTAGCAAGGAGAGGAGGTTTGATCCGCTGCCTGAGATGAGAACAACGACAGATATCATTTTCTAACTTTACCGCCCGAGATTCTCTTGATTAGTTCTGTGTCAGCACCATCTGGTCGAGCACTGAAGAATGCAGCCAAGACAGAGGCAATGCTTACTTCAGCAAACGTAATGCCAGCAACTAGCCAAGGATTGCTGCCAACTAAGCTCATCCTCCCTGGCCCTAGAGAACCGCTTGCTAGTTCGACCAGAATCCACATCTCCACTGCTGCCACCAAACCGATAGAGAGTCCCAGTGAAATAGCTGCTGTTGTAGCTGATGCGTAGTTGAATCTGAGGTCAGCGGTATGTGATTTCACAAGAAGAGTTGCAAAGAATGCAGCCAGTAGAGGAACCAGCACAAACAGAATGCCAAGGCTACTGCTTGAAACAGGAAGAGCAGCCAACATTGGAATCGCAGGTAGCGGGCCTAGCTCTGTTGCCAGTGGGCTCACTTGAGATCCTTGACCAACAGAGAAACCAACGCCAGTTAGCCATGAGTTTCCAAAAGCAATCAGGTTTGGCATTAGAGCCAACTGTCCGGTGCTCACGGTGAATGTTCCAAGGAAACTTAGTTGCAGTGACTGATAAAGCTTGATGATCTCAATCCAGTTGACTGCTAGCAAAACCGAAATGATGATCGCACTAACCGCACTCATTGCAGCAACTACACCTGTGCCAGCACGTAGAGCTGGACCAATTAGTGGCTTCACAGCCCAAGGTAATTTATCGGCAGTACCGATAAAGAAATTTCTAACTCGTTCTCTGAGCTCTGATGGTTCGGAGTCCTCGTAGAGAATCGGTTCAGCAACTAGTGAACCTGTTATGAGTATGACTACAAACAACACAGTTGGGATAAAGACGCCTTGCCACTGAACTACGAAAATTGCTTTGGTGACTGCAGCTGTGACAACCAAAACTGAAACCAATAGGTAAGAAAGAATTGCTCCGAGCCAACCAAAAGCTAAATGTTTTTCGCCACTTAGCTTCCTGCCTGATCGAAATGCAGCCCAACCAATAAGTAGTGAGAACCCGAGAGGGATCAGGTCATAAACAAATGCTGGAACTTTTAGTCCTGCAACTTTGCCCTCTGCAAACAAAATAGGAACACCGTGGGCACTCAACCAAGTTCTTGAAGAGTCCTGCAAAACAGTTTGGAAAGATGCACCTTGGGTTTGCTCAATCAGCCAAGTTGTAATGTTTAGAGCAAAGATGCTGAAGAAGCCAATAGCAACAACAAAAGCTGCTCCCAGTGCTCCTCTAGCAAATGCCTTTATACGCATGAGCTACAGGCTTGCGATAACACCGCGCATTAGGGCTGCAGTCTCGCTTGGAGTCTTGCCTACCTTCACACCGACTTTTTCGAATGCTTCTTTCTTTGCTTGAGCAGTTCCAGCAGATCCTGAAACAATAGCTCCAGCGTGACCCATGGTCTTACCCTCTGGAGCAGTGAAACCTGCAACGTAAGCAACTACTGGCTTAGTTACGTTGTCCTTGATGTATGCAGCGGCTTTCTCCTCGCTGTCACCACCAATTTCACCGATGAGCACGATTGCTTTAGTTTCTGGGTCTGCCTCAAAAGCAGCAAGAGCATCAATGTGTGTAGTTCCGATAACAGGGTCTCCACCAATACCAATAGCGGTTGAGATACCAATGTCACGAAGCTCGAACATCATCTGGTAGGTCAAGGTACCTGACTTGCTAACCAGACCGATCGGTCCAGGTCCTGAAATGTCTGAAGGGGTAATTCCAGCATTTGATTTTCCTGGGCTGATGATTCCAGGGCAGTTAGGGCCAATGATTCTGGTCTTGTTTCCCTTTGAAACGCTGTATGCCCAGAAGCTCGCTGAGTCGTGAACTGGGATACCCTCAGTGATCACAACTGCTAGTTCAATAGCAGCATCAATAGCTTCCATCACTGCTGACTTAGCGAAAGCTGGTGGAACAAAGATGACAGAAACGTTTGCACCGGTTGCTGCCATTGCATCAGCTACTGTTCCGAATACTGGAAGGTCAGTGCCATCAACGGTTACTGTTTCACCCGCTTTACGAGGGTTCACACCACCAACAATGTTTGAACCGCCCTTGAGCATTCTCTGAGTGTGCTTCATACCTTCAGAGCCAGTCATACCCTGAACGATGATTTTGCTGTTCTTATCTAGAAAAATAGACATTACTTAAATCTCTCTTTAGCGGTTAGCGAGTTCAGCGGCTTTATCAGCAGCTTCATCCATAGTGTCAACAACGGTTACCAGTGGGTGATTTGCATCAGCCAAAATCTTTCGACCTTCAACTACGTTGTTGCCATCAAGGCGAACAACTAGAGGCTTGGTTGCAGAAGAACCGAGAGTAGCAAGAGCTCCAACGATTCCATTTGCAACAGCGTCACAGGCAGTGATTCCACCGAAAACGTTTACGAACACGCTCTTCACCTGAGGGTCACCAAGAATTAAATCTAGACCTGCAGCCATAACTTCAGCAGAAGCTCCACCACCAATATCTAGGAAGTTAGCTGGCTTCACACCACCGTGTCTCTCACCTGCGTAAGCAACAACGTCAAGTGTTGACATAACAAGACCGGCACCGTTACCGATGATTCCAACTTCACCGTCAAGCTTGACGTAGTTCAAATCTGCTTCTTTAGCCTTAGCCTCTAAAGGATCAAGCTGATCGCGTTCCATCTCTTCTCTTTGGTGACGGAACTCTGCATTGTCATCCAGAGAAACCTTGCCATCAAGAGCGATGATCTCGCCATCCTTGCTGAGAATTAGTGGGTTTACTTCAACCAATGTGGCATCTTCTTTTACGAAGACGTCGTATAGCTTCACGAATACTGGAGCAACCTTGGCTGCGATGTCATCGCTGAAGCCACCGGCCTTAGCAATTTCTAATGCCTTAGCTAAATCAATTCCTTGGGTTGCATCAATTGCAATCTTGGCAAGAGCATCTGGACGCTCTTCAGCTAGCTGCTCAATCTCCATTCCACCTTCAACGCTGCAAAGAGAAAGGAAGGTTCTGTTGCTTCTATCTAGCAAAACAGAGAAGTAATACTCCTTATCAATGGCAGCTCCCTGAGCAATCATTACGCGATTGACAGGAAGATCCTTGATAGTCAATTTCAAAATAGCTTCCGCAGCTGCTCTAGCCTCTTCTGGGTTATGAGCTAGCTTCACACCACCGGCTTTGCCTCGGCCACCGGCTTTAACCTGGGCTTTGACTACGACTGTTCCGCCAATCTTGGCAGCTGCTGCTGCAGCTTCCTCTGGGGTGTCTGCGATTAGGCCCTGTAGAACAGGGACTCCGTGAGCCTCGAACATGTCTCGGGCTTGATATTCAAATAAATCCACTTATGATTCCATTCACAAAAAGGGCACTGAAGACCGTGCACCAAAGACCAGTTTAGAGCCTCTCGATAGGTGCTACCCGCACCATCAGGCGCTTAGTGCCTACCTTTTCAAATCTAATCTCAGCAGTCTGGCGAGCACCCTCGCCAGTGGTCTCCAGAACAGTTCCTGGACCAAAGGCCTCATGAACGACCTTGTCCCCGACTGACAGAACTAGCCCCTCATTGTTCCTGACAGTAGTGATGGCGTTATCCCAGACCTTCTTTTCTCTGACAGGTCTGTCATAGCCAGTTCCAACAGCCCTTGGCTGATACCTAGGTGTTTCACGTTCAGCTCCTCTTTGGTCAATTAGCTCAACTGGGATATCAAGCAAGAAGTTAGATGGCATGGTTGAGTTCAATTGACCGAACAAGGTTCTCTGCATAGCGATGGTCAGATACAGCAGTCTCATGGCTCTAGTGATTCCCACATAGAACAATCTGCGCTCTTCAGCTAGGCCGCCGATTTCTTCAAAAGCTCTCATGTGCGGAAGGGTGCCCTGCTCCAAACCTGCAATGAAGACAACTGGGTATTCCAAACCTTTAGCGGTGTGGAGGGTCATTAGCGAGACCTGACCGGAACCATCATCAATTTCATCCGCTGCAGCAGCCAAGGTAATCTCTGCTAGGTAATCTGCCAGTGTGGCTTCGGGGTTTCTAAGCTGATACTCAACCACCTGACCAACAAGAGCGTCTAGGTTTTCAACTCTTGCCTCATCCTGAGGATCTCTGCTCATCTCGAGTCCATAGCGATAGCCAGATCTAACCAATGCTTCAATCAGGACATCGCTGATCTTTCCTGTGTGAGACATCTGCTCTAGAGAATCAAGAAGATTAGCAAACTTGCCAATAGCTTCTGTGAGCTTTGGGCCAAGTCCCAATTCCGTTGAGTAAGACAATGCTTCTCGGAAACTAATGTCGTTCTTTCGAGCTAACTCAGCAATCTTGAGTTCAGTCTTATCTCCGATACCGCGACCAGGCTCATTGATGATTCTTCTAACTGCTTCATCGTTTCTACCATTTGAAACAGCAGTTAGGTAAGCAAG
>JBEDLY010000060.1:0-5815 GCA_041171365.1 Actinomycetota bacterium
CTCAGAACTCTTGTTGCCCCTAATTCTTTGGCTGCCTTGACGAACGCACCGGTTCCACCAGCTGGCTCAATAACTAGCTTTCCTTGAAGCCCGCCAACTATCGGACTTATTTGTGTTGTAAGCTTCAGAGCTAATTCAACGGGGGTATAGAACTGCTCTTTCCCGGTCACCCTTCGGTTGCCTGGGCGAACCTTGTCACTTCGGGCAGGGGTCATGATTCCAAGGATATCACTCTCATGGCTTATGGCTCCAGGGCTGCAGTTCAAAACTGCAATCACTTCGGTTGGGCTCGGCTACTCGAAAATTTCTGATAGTTATTGACCAATCGTTCACTTATTGCTACTATTCAAATATGGCAAGACCAAGATCATTTGACGGGGAACTAGTACTGGCCCAAGCGCGCGAGTTATTTGCAAAACAGGGCTATAACGGCACATCGATAGATGATCTCGTAAAAACTACTGGTCTACTGAGGGGAAGCCTCTATAAGGCATATGGGTCTAAGAGAAACTTGTTTGCTCTTCTTTTAGCTGAGGTTGTCTCTAACTTCGAGAGATCGCCTGAAAACCTAGATCTGTTGACTGTGGCCCTGAAAGACCTTGCTGACGTGGACGATGAAATCCGCGGCTACTGCGCGGAAATCATTGGGAGTGACAACAAAGCCTTCGCAACCCTTCTCGGCAACAACCTATTGGCAAAACTAAAGGAGAAATAAATGGCCAGGATAAATATCAAAGATGGCAACTTACAAGTCTCAATCGGGCTGCTTGAGAAAATTCAAGCACTGCAAGGCAGTTTCACAATTCCCTTAGCTAACGTTAGGGGAGCCACAGAAGACCCTACTTTTATTAGCTCTGGGTTGGGAATCAGAAGCCCAGGAACAGGATTACCTGGAGTAATCGCTAAGGGAACATTTAGAAAACGCGGGGAAAAGACGTTAACCATTTGGCACAAGAATCAAGAAATTGTTGTGGTTGAACTTGCTAATTCGAAATGGGACAGGCTGGTTTTGGGCTGTTCGGATGCCAAGGCTTTAGTGGCTACAATAAACAAGTCCCTCTCAAAATAGGCCTCTAGACCTCAATGCGTTTGGGGCTTTTCAAGGCGACAACAAGGAGCAACATTATGGCTAAGACAAGTAATACAGAGGCCATGATTGTTGCCAAAGGGCTAACCAAGGTTTACGGGGACTTCAAGGCAGTTGACGGCATTGACTTCACAGTCACTAGGGGAGAGTCATTCGGGCTATTGGGCCCTAATGGAGCCGGTAAATCAACCACTATGAAGATGATTGCCGCGACCAGCCAGAGAAGCGGCGGTGACCTGCTCATCTTGGGTAAAGACCCTAACAATCAAGGGCCTGAGATTAGAGCCCACCTAGGTGTTGTCCCACAGCAAGACAATCTAGATAGGGAACTAAAGGTTTGGGAAAACCTAATGATTTATGGTCGCTACTTCGGGCTCAGCCGTAAGTGGTTGAAAGTAAAGATCGAAGAACTTCTAGATTTCGCTCAACTAGCTGATAAGAGAAACAACAAGACAGAGGAACTCTCTGGCGGCATGAAGCGAAGACTAACTATTGCTAGAGGTCTCGTTAATGAACCAGAGATTCTGATGTTGGATGAACCTACAACAGGATTGGACCCTCAGGCAAGACACATTCTTTGGGACAGATTATTCAGACTTAAAGAGCAGGGTGTGACATTGGTTATCACCACCCACTACATGGATGAAGCTGAACAGCTTTGTGATCGCCTCATGGTAATGGATAAAGGCAGGATTATGGCTGAGGGCTCTCCTGCTGAACTAATTAAGAAGTACTCTTCAAAGGAAGTTCTTGAAGTTCGTTTCGGTAGTGAGAACAACGCTCAGGTTGCCAAAGACCTAAAGGGAATTGGTGAAAGATTAGAAATTCTTCCTGACCGTATTCTTGTTTATGCAGAAAACGGTGAGAAGTGTTTGGAGCAAATCATTAAGAAGGGTTTGCATCCAGTCACTTCTCTAGTTAGAAGATCGTCCCTTGAAGATGTATTCCTTCGTTTGACCGGTAGGACTTTGGTCGACTAATGGCAATGAATGTTGAATCTAAAGTTGCAATGACTTGGACAGGAGCGGCAACGCTTGTTGATCCAAAGATCAGCATGAAACGCGGAGCTCTATACATTGCTGAGAATCGTCTCCTGAACATGCTCAAGTGGTGGAAATCCATAATCGCTTTGGGTTTAGGGAACCCAACACTTTATTTACTATCTATCGGAATAGGTGTTGGTTCTCTCGTTGATTCTTCTATGGGGCCGAACGCTATTGATGGAGTTAGCTATCTAACATTCTTAGCCCCAGCACTTCTAGCCACAGCTGGTATTCAAGGTGCTATGGATGAAGTTACATGGCCCACTCTGCAAGGCTTCAACTGGGACAAGACTTTCTTCTCCATGAATGCAACCGCCATCACCGGTAAGCAGATTGTCAATGGCATCTTGCTTGCCGCTATGGCAAGAGCTGTTCTGCAGGTATTCCTCTATGGTCTATGCCTATTGGCTTTTGGCGCTGTTTCCTGGGAATCACTACCGATACTCGTTTTAGTCTCCAGCACGGCTGGACTTGGCTTTGCTGCAATCATGTTGGGCTTCGCCGGTGGGATCAAAGAGGACGACGGAATCTTTGCCCTAGTGGGTCGTTTTATCGTGACACCGATGTTTATGTTCTCCGGAACGTTTTATCCGATTACCTCTATGCCTATTTACCTTCAGTGGATTGGGTGGATCTCACCGCAGTGGCATGCAACCAACCTAGGCAGAGCTCTGTCATACGGAATGCCAATTGAAACTTGGCTACTCATTGTTCACTGGGGAGTGATGGCTCTGATGACGGTCTTTGGCATGGTTTGGGCCCACCGCGTCTTTGAGAAGAGGTTGGCCTCATGAGTTCAGTCAACATCAAGGCTGAAAGCGCTATTGCAATTGCTGAAGGCAGAAGAGGAAGACTTGGGGCTGGAGTCTATTCAGGTCGTGCAAGAGTAGTTCTAGAGCGTGGTTACTTTGCCTTGAAGTCTTCAACCTGGATGGTTGTCGCATCTGGCTTTGTTGAGCCCTTGATCTACTTGGTTGCTTTTGGTTATGGAATTGGACAGTTCATTGATGGAACTGTCGATGGCAATGGAAACCCTATTTCTTATGCTCAGTTCATTGCTCCAGCCCTATTGGCAACAAGTGCCATGAACGGTGCCATCTACGATTCAACTTGGAATGTTTTCTTCAAAATGCACTTCGGAAGAATTTATAATGGCATGCTCTCAACTTCTTTGGGCACACTAGATGTCGCTCTAGGTGAAATCAGTTGGGCACTACTTAGAGGTCTGGCGTATGCAATTGGATTCATGGCGATTGTCACACCACTGGGTCTAGTTCCATCAGGTTGGGGATTGCTAGCAATCCCAGCTTCTGTGTTAGTGGCTTTTGGTTTTGCTGCAGTTGGGATGGGAATAACAAGCTATCTAAAGCATCGCCAGCAGATGCAATACATTCAGCTAGTCATGCTTCCGATGTTCTTGTTTTCAGGGACTTTCTACCCACTCACTATTTACCCCGAGCCAATTCAATGGTTTATCCAAGCTCTTCCGCTATGGCAGGCGATTGAACTAATCAGAGGATTGACTCTCGGCATCTTGAATTTTTCAATGCTAGGCCACATTCTTTACTTCGTGGTAATGATAATCGGCGGACTGTATTTCACAACCCGCCGACTAACAGCACTGTTCTTGCGCTAATTCTCTTTCGTTGATTATCTGAGGCGAGCCATCATCACTGCAGCTTCAACAGCCTCTGCGCCTTTGTCCTCTTTGCTAGCTGGTAAACCAGCTCTATCTAGAGCTTGCTGAGCGTTGTCTACAGTCAGTAGTCCAAAACCAATAGGCACTCCATAGTCCAGCTGAACTCTGGTTAGACCATCGGTTGCTGCATTACAGACGTATTCAAAGTGAGGAGTCTCACCTTGAATTACAACACCTAGGGCGATGATTACATCAGCCTCATCTTCTGCTGCCCACTTAGCGGCAAGTGGTAGTTCGAATGCACCTGGCACTCGAACGATACTGTAGACATCGTTACCTGCTGCCTTAAGAGATCTCTCGGCTCCAGCTAGTAGGGCATCGGTGATCTCTGTGTGCCAGCTTGTAACAAGAATCGTGACTGCTAGATCGCTTGCGTCTATTTCTAGTTTTGGTGCGTGGCCTGCCATTATATTTCCATTTCTGCAACGATTTCAGGAAGACGGTGACCCATCTTTGATCTCTTTGCTTCTAGATAGCCAAGGTTCTGAATTGCTTCACCAACGATTACTGGAACATATGAGTTCACAGGAATGCCATCTTCGGTGAGGAAGTTAGCCTTAGCTGGGTTGTTTGTCATTAGTCGTACGCTCTTCACACCTAGTTCTCTAAGGATTGAAGATGCTGCTCCATACTCTCTAGCTTCGCTAGGAAGACCAAGAGCAAGGTTAGCTTCTACTGTGTCAAGACCCTGCTCTTGTAGAGCATATGCCTTCAGTT
Source organism: Actinomycetota bacterium (assembly GCA_041171365.1). Classification (GTDB taxonomy): domain Bacteria; phylum Actinomycetota; class Actinomycetes; order Actinomycetales; family Microbacteriaceae; genus Rhodoluna. The sequence continues at coordinate 4,547 of JBEDLY010000060.1, forward strand.
TGTTTAGAAGACCAATTCCTCGTCCTTCTTGACCTCTTAGGTAGATAACAATTCCACCCTTAGGGTCAGCCTCAATCATGTCCAATGCGTATTGCAACTGTGGCCCACATTCGCACTTCAATGAACCAAATGCTTCACCGGTAATACATTCAGAGTGCATACGAACTAGAACATCTTCACCAGTTGGGTTTCCCTTGATGATGGCTACGTGATCGGCACCAGTCTTGATGTCGTAGTAACCACGAACCCTGAAGTCACCGTGAATGGTTGGAATGTTAGCTTCAGCTTCAAATCTGATTCGGTTGTTATCGCGGTGAACGTGGTTGATGTTGTGTGCTTTTAGGTGCTCAACCAACTGGGCGATAGTGATAACAGGAAGGTTTTCCTTTTTCCCAACTTCAATAAGTTCAGGTAATCGCATCATTGAACCATCTGCAGTGACCATCTCACCAATGATTCCGACTGGGGTAAGACCTGCAAGCTTAAGAAGATCAACAGCTGCTTCGGTATGACCTGGTCTACCGTGCACACCATGTTGGTGAGCACGTAGGGGAATAATGTGACCTGGTCTAATGAAAGACTCTGGACCAGCAGTTTCACTAGCAAGTGTTCTTGCAGTAAGTGCTCTATCACTTGCTGAAACTCCTGTTGCCTCTCTTGCAGCAGCATCAACGGTGATGGTGTAGCTGGTGCCGTGAGGGTCCTGGTTGTCTGTGGTCATTAGAGGTAGCTCTAACTCATTAGCCTTGCCATCTTCCATAGGTGCACATAGGAAACCTGTGGTGTGCTGAACCATCCAGGCCATCCACTCGGTAGTTGCAAACTGAGCAGCGATGATCGCATCGCCCTCATTCTCTCTGTTCTCATCATCAGCTACTAGAACCGGCTTACCGTTTCGTAAAGCATCTAGTGCTTGCTCGATTGTTGATAGTGCCATTAGTTGTTTCTCATCTCTAGTAATCGTTCTATGTGCTTTGCCATTACATCAACTTCGACGTTGATCTTGTCACCAGGCTTCTTATAGCCCAAGGTGGTAAGTTTTAGGGTTTCTGGAATAAGGCTTAGACCTACAAAGTCTTCACCTAGTTCGTTAACGGTTAGTGAAATTCCATCAAGGGTTATTGAACCTTTGAGAACTACATATTTCATTAGGTCTTTAGGAACAGAGATACGAACCCAGTCCCAGTTCTCGCTAGGTTCTCTGGATAGGAATTCACCAACACCGTCAACATGTCCTTGAACATGGTGTCCACCAAAGCGGGTCTGCAT
>JBEDLY010000061.1:0-8108 GCA_041171365.1 Actinomycetota bacterium
GTACGCTCAACTCCTGGACGAAGTTCAGGCATCTTGACAGATTCAGCACTCTTCTTAGCCATCTGTTACTCCGAGTAAGTGAACTGCGCACCTAGGGCAGTTAGCTTGTCTAGGAAGTGCTCATATCCTCTAGAGATTAGTTGAACGTTAGAAACGTTTGAAACACCTTCAGCTGCAAGAGCAGCAACAATGTGGCTAAAGCCACCGCGAAGATCAGGAACTCTAATGTCTGCACCCTTTAGCTTGGTTGGACCAGAGATAACCGCTGAGTGGTTGAAGTTTCTCTGACCGAAACGGCAAGGGTGACCACCTAAACATTCACGATAAATCTGAATCTGAGCACCCATTTGAACTAGAGCATCGGTGAAACCAAATCTGTTTTCATAAACAGTTTCGTGAACAATAGACAATCCAGTTGCCTGAGTAAGAGCAACAACTAGAGGCTGCTGCCAGTCAGTCATAAAACCAGGGTGAACATCTGTTTCAATCACTACTGGCTGTAGTTCACCACCTGGGTGTGAAAAACGGATTCCGTCATCCTCGATAACAAAAGCACCACCGATTTTTCTAAACACGTTTAGGAAAGTAGTCATTTCCTGCTGACGAGCTCCGCCAACCATGATCTCACCACCGGTTGCTAAAGCTGCTGCAGCCCAAGACGCTGCTTCGTTTCTATCGAATAGCGCACGGTGTGAATAACCATTGAGTGAAGCAACACCTTCAATGCGAATAACTCTGTCTGTATCAACAGAGATGATTGAACCCATCTTCTGCAAGATAGCAATTAGATCCAAGATCTCTGGCTCTACTGCTGCACCAGAAAGTTCAGTTAGTCCCTCTGCACGAGTAGCTGTTAGCAGAACCTGCTCTGTTGCTCCAACGCTTGGGTAAGGAAGAGAAATTTTCGCACCCTTTAGACCATTAGGAGCTGACATGCGAGTTCCGTTAGGAAGCTTCTCAATTACAGCTCCGAAGTTGCGAAGTACTTCTAGGTGAAAATCAACTGGTCGATCACCAATGTGGCAACCTCCAAGGTCAGGAATAAATGCTTCACCCAATTGGTGAAGAAGAGGGCCACAGAAAAGAATAGGAATTCTTGATGATCCTGCGTGAGCATCAATATCAACCATGCGAGCTGACTTCACATTGGTTGGGTCTAGCTTCATAACGCCATCATCGCTGAAGTCAATCTTGACTCCGTGAAGTTCTAGAAGTCTTTGAACCACTTCAACATCGCTAATCTTTGGGACATCACGTAGCTCGCTTGGAGTATCCCCTAGCAGGGCAGCAACCATAGCCTTGGTCACAAGGTTTTTAGCACCGCTTAGCTCAACTCTTCCGTTGAGTGGCTTGCCACCTTGAATTTGAATCTGGCTCATTTAGCTCCTACTGCTTCGCTGGTAGTGTCTTAGGCATCCAGTTTGGACGTCTTGCTTCGAAATCTGTGATGGAACTCTCATCTCTAAGGGTAAGACCGATATCGTCTAGACCCTCCAACAGACGCCATCTTGTGTACTCGTCTATTGAGAATTCAACAGTCAAATCCCCTAGAGTTGCTGTCTTCTGAATCAAATCAATACTGATTTCAACACCTGGGTTATTGAGAATTGCTTCCCATAGCTTCTCGGTATCTTCATCGGTGATTTCACCAGCAATAAGGCCCTGCTTGCCAGCATTTCCCTTGAAGATGTCTGCAAACTTAGAAGACAAAACAGCCTTGAAGCCGTAATCACGCAGAGCCCATACCGCGTGCTCACGAGATGAACCGGTTCCGAAGTCAGGTCCTGCAATCAAAACAGAACCGTGCTTGTATGCAGGGTCATTCAAAACAAACTCAGGGTCATTTCGCCAAGATGCAAATAGAGCATCTTCAAAACCAGTCTTTGTAATTCGCTTTAGATAAACAGCAGGAATGATCTGGTCTGTGTCAACGTTTGATCTCTTTAGTGGAACAGCAATCCCACTGAATGTGGTGAACTTCTCCATTAGTTGTCCTCCAAATCAGCAGGTGCAGAAAGAGTTCCACGAATAGCAGTTGCTGCTGCAACTAGAGGTGAAACAAGGTGAGTTCTAGCTCCCTTACCTTGACGGCCTTCAAAATTTCTATTTGATGTTGAGGCTGCTCGTTCGCCTGGTGCTAACTGGTCTGGATTCATACCCAGACACATTGAACAACCAGCGAATCTCCACTCAGCTCCGAAGTCTTTGAAGATCTTGTCTAGTCCTTCAGACTCAGCCTGCAATCTCACACGAGCAGAACCAGGAACCACAAGCATGCGAATATTCTCTGCTTTAGTTTTGCCCTTGATGATATCTGCTGCGGAACGAAGATCTTCAATTCTTGAGTTTGTGCAAGAACCTAGGAAGACAGTGTCAACCTTGATGTCTTTCATCTTGGTTCCAGCAACTAGATCCATGTATTCAAGAGCTCTAAGAGCTGCTGCTTTTTCATTCGGGTCAATAAATGAATCAGGTGAAGGAACAACATCATTTAGTGAAACACCTTGACCAGGGTTAGTTCCCCATGTCACAAAAGGATCAAGAGTGTTGGCATCTAAGAAAACTTCTGCATCAAAAACAGCATCTTCGTCAGTAGCAAGTGAGTCCCAGTACTTGACTGCTTCATCCCAGTCTTGACCCTCAGGAGCGTGAACTCTTCCCTTGAGGTAGTCATAGGTAGTTTGATCTGGAGCGACCATACCTGCTCGAGCTCCTGCTTCGATAGACATGTTGCAGATAGTCATTCGAGCTTCCATGGACAAATCTCTAATTGCTGAGCCACGGTATTCAAGAACATATCCTTGACCACCACCGGTACCAATCTTTGCAATCACTGCCAAGATGATGTCCTTAGAGGTAACACCTGCTCTTAGCTTTCCTTCAACATTGATTGCCATTGTCTTGAATGGTTTCAAAGGCAAGGTTTGGGTTGCCAACACGTGTTCAACTTCGCTGGTTCCAATACCTAGAGCAAGGGCTCCAAAAGCTCCATGGGTTGAAGTGTGTGAATCACCACAAACAACTGTGATGCCCGGCATGGTTAGACCAAGCTGAGGACCAACTACGTGGACGATACCCTGCTCGATGTCTCCCAGAGAGTGAATGCGAATACCAAACTCTTTAGCGTTGTGTCTAAGAGCCTCAATCTGAGTTCTGCTAGTTGGATCACCAATCGGCTTATCGATATCAAGAGTTGGGGTGTTGTGGTCTTCGGTAGCAATGGTTAGGTCAGGTCTTCTTACCGGACGGCCAGCAAGACGGAGGCCATCAAAGGCCTGAGGGCTGGTTACCTCGTGCAGGAGGTGCAAGTCGATGAACAATAAATCGGGTGCACCGTTCTCCCCTTTGACGACTACGTGGTCATTCCAGACCTTTTCGGCGAGGGTTAGGTTCTTTTTAGTCACTTTGGCACTTTCAATATGGCTGAACTCAAAGTTTACCAGCGTGGGCTAGATTGGCTAAGTGAGCGATCTCGAGCAAATCCAAAGAAGAACTATCCGTGTGCTGGCTTTAGGCCAGGTTTTAGGCGGATTTGGGCTTGGATCGGTACTTTCTATTGGCTCTCTGCTAGCCAAGGATTTGAGCGGTTCTGAGGCCTGGGCGGGCTCTGCAGCCACCTTTAGCACCCTTGGATCGGCTATCTGGGCCATTCCCCTAGCCCGCTTGGCTTATGCCAGAGGCAGAAGAGTATCTCTAGCCCTTGGGGCGGGCTTTGCCATAGCGGGGGCTATCACCGTCATAAACGCAGCTGGATTTAGATCCTTCCCTCTTTTGCTCTTGGGTATCTTCTTGCTAGGTGCTGGGTCAGCAACTTCTCTCCAGGCAAGATTCGCTGCTACAGACATCCCGTCAGCAGGCAAGACAGGTCGCTCTATTGGACTTGTGGTCTGGGCCACAACAGTTGGAGCAGTAACCGGACCAAACCTGTTTGGTCCAGGAGAAGAGCTTGGAAAAGCATTGGGTCTTGCTCCGCTGGCTGGTCCTTTCCTTTTCACAGTCGCAGCTCAAACCTTCTCAACGCTTATCTTCTGGTTCGGACTGAGACCAGATCCGTTGAAGTATGCCCAGCAGATTCAAAAAGATGCAGGCAAGGGAAAGCACAAGATATCGTTCCAGTCTGCATTGCAAACACTGAAGGCTTATCCGGTTGCAAGATTCGCAGTCCTAAGCATTGCTCTTTCACACATGGTCATGGTTTCTGTGATGGCAATGACTCCTGTGCACCTTCAGCACATGGGACACGACGTAGTGATTATTGGCTTTACTATCAGTCTTCACATTGCAGGGATGTATGCCCTGTCTCCTTTGATGGGATACTTCGCTGACAAAATTGGAAAAATTCAAACCATCTTCCTAGGACAAACACTTTTTGTTGCAGCACTGTTGTTTGCAGGATTAGGTCATGCCGATCGATTGATGGTAACTATTGGACTAACGCTTCTCGGTTTAGGTTGGTCAGCAGCAACAGTTGCAGGTTCAGCACTGCTTTCAGCAACCCTGCCAGCTAATGAGAAAACAAATGTTCAAGGCCTCAGCGATTCACTGATGAATCTCAGCGGTGCATTTGGTGGAGCTGTAGCAGGACTATTGTTAGCAAGTTTTCACTTTGAAGGACTCAACGCAATTGCACTGATTCCAGTTGCAATTATTTCTGTACTTGTATTTGTAATCTCAAAGAGAAAAGATTTAGCGAATAGCTAGAAGTTCATCCCAAGTTGGACCAGAACAGCCACCCTCTTTTTGAATAGAGAACTCAGCAGCACGACAAGCTAGTTCCAAAGACTCTTGCAATCCGTTGCCAGCAGCCAGTGCAGCTAAGAAGGCACCAGTATGAACATCGCCTGCACCATTGGTATCAACAACAGGAACTCTCCTACCAGGGGCAATGGCAACTGCTTTACCTGCGTGATGCAGCTCAGCACCTTCGGAACCTTTTCTAAGCAGTAGCCAGCACTCATCAGAAACAAATCCAGACAGTCTTTCAAACTCACTCTTGTTGCAAGAAATCAAAGCGGCATTCTTGCCAATCCAAGTCAGAACTTCATCTGTTAGCTGTGAAGTAGTAGGTCCTGGATCAAAAACTATTTTGCTCTTGATTAGTCCGCTCTCAAACAGTTGCTCAAAGGCAGCTTTAGAAGTTGGATAAACAAGTTCATAACCGTAAACAACTAGCCAGCTATCTTCTGAGTAGTCGTATTGCTTTAGTTCTTCAAAACTTCTAATTCCTTCAGCTCCACTTTGAGTAACAAAGCTTCTCTGCCCATTAGGTTCTACCAAAGTTATGCAAAGACCTGAGTCACCACTTGAGTAATCTTCAATACCTAGAGCTTCAACACCCTCAACAGCCATAGCAGCTCTAATTAGGTCAGCTCTAGGACCTTGTCCTAAGGGTGTGCAGTGCGAAACTGCTAAGCCAAGTCTTGAGGCGGTTGCCTCTAGGTTGAGAGCCCCACCAACGCGACTGAAAGTCCTGGTCGCCAAAACATCTCCACCTGGAGTTGGCAAATGAGGGACGTAAGTGACCTGATCTACCAGCCCACTGGCTAGAGAGAGGATACGTGAGGGGCGAAAGTCTTCTAACTGCATTGCCTCTAGCCTAGCCTTTGCCTTAAAACAAAACGCCTCCAAGAACCTTGGAGGCGATACTTGTGACCCCAGCGGGATTCGAACCCGCGCTACTGCCGTGAGAGGGCAGCGTCCTAGGCCGCTAAACGATGGGGCCGAAGAGCAACTTCTCTATTATGCCAGAGAGTTTGATTGCTTGGAAGAGTGAGGCTGGCCATCTGAGTAGGCAGGCATCCCAGGTGAGTGCAGCTCTAGGCTGTCCACGCGAATAATCTCAACTGCAGGATGGTCAACATGGCCACCGTAATACACCTTAGGGAAGAGCTTTATGAGCTCCATACGGCTAATTGCATTCAAGATAAAGAGATCCAACTTGCCGTCATCTACCTTGGCTTCAGGAGTGATTAGCAATCCCCCACCGTATGAAGGTGAGTTAGACACTGTGCAAAGAATCGCCTCAAAGACTCTTTCAACACCGTCTACTACAGCACGGTATGGGATTGGTTTGAAGGCAGCCAATTCTCGATACATAGCGAAACGGTATTTGATTGGACCAGTTATCCATTTCCACTTGTTAGCACGGGCATTACAGAGTGCATCAAATCCAGCTGAAACAGCACCAAAGGAATAGAAAGATCGATCGTCAGATCGTGACTCAATCAAGTCAACTGGAAGACCGAGAGCACGAGCAGAGTCATTTCCAGTTCCAGCTGCAATCAGTCCAACTGGAATGTTGCTCTTCACAACTGCATTCACGCCAAGGTGGAACATTCCATCTCCACCGACAACTACTAGACCATCGATGATCTTCTTCTCAACTGCATCTTTAGCATTCTTAGTTGCTGCTTTGAAGTTCTCTGCTGAGAGATCAATAATCTCGATGGCATGTTTAGCAAATTCAGCTAGTGCCTGTTCCCCAAAAATCTTTCCCTTACCTCTACCCGAGGTTGGGTTGATAACGATTCCTAAAGTGGTCATTTCAACTTTCCAACCTAAAGTGGTCATTTCAACTTTCCAATTGAATAAGCATTCTTTGCTACAACTAGCAATGAAAGTGACCCTAGCAGGGCAGTTAGAGCAGGTGGCGTAGCAACTTGCAAAGGTGACACAATCGCAACATAACCCAACAAGGCTGTAATGCCGTATCCGATAGCAAAGCCAAGCCCTTGATTAGTCTTCTTTCTCAACTGTGAACTCAGAGCAATTACTTCTGAAGCTTTTAGCGGGTCATTGCCTGGAACATTGATGTCTATTGAGTTCGATACCGGAGAACCCAGAGAAATACTGACGTCAGCCTTATCAAGAACCAAAGAATCTGTTTCAGGATTAGCAATTACTCCAACTAGAACACCCTTATCTTGCTGAGCAGCTACGAACAAAGCCTTTAGCTCTGGAGAAAGTTCAGCATAAACTTCCGAGATGTTTACCCGATCAGCTTTCTCCTGAGCTGTTCCCGATGAATCTCCAGTTAGAAGACCTACTCTGATTCGCTCTCTAGCAATCTGATAGACAGCATTTACCGATGTTGGCTTCACAACATCGGTAAATCTAATGATTGCTTCCAATGTGCCATCAACCACAACACAGACAATTGAAAGACCGCTCTTAGTGCTCTCATCTGCATAGATAAGCTCTTGAACTTCCATTCGGATGTTGCGTTGAACTAGCAATGCTGCAGATCCAACCACGACATGCTTGCCCGTCACAGTTCCCTCAACCCCAAAGCCTGGAATCTCTCTAAAGTCCTTAGGTTTTGTAATTCTCAAATCCAACTTCTTAGCAGAGTTGACTATGGCCTGAGCGAATACATGGTTCGAAAGCGACTCAACGCTGGCAGCCAGAGTTAGTATCTTCTTCTCATCCTTGAAAATGGACTTCGTTGAGAGTTTGATTGATTCAACTTCAGAAGGCGAGTTAGTCAAAACACCACCCTTAGTGAATAGAACCAGGTTTAGCTTTGCTAATTTCTCGAATGCTTCCCTACTCCTGATTACAACACCAAGATCTTTGGTTGCCTTCAAACTTCTCGAGACACCAACTGGAATCACCCAAGCAAGTGTCTGGCTGTTAGTTAGAAGTAGTCCTGCAGAGAAAACTGTTAGAGCAGAGCTCAGGTCAAATCCATTACCAGTTGAAATAAGAACTGCTAACAATGAGAAACCCAAAGATAGAACCGGCCAATATTTGACAGCCAGATCCACCTGAGTTTCTTTGACTGATTTTTGGTCTTGAAGTTCGTGTGGCTGTTCGCTAACAGACTTAGAAAGGCGGCCTGCTAAATAATGAGAACCAACTACGGCAGCTATGGCAATTACCAACTGAACCCAAAGAGCTGGATTCAAGCTTGCACCAACCAGAAGAGCCAAAAGAGCTAAAGCGGTCAGTCCTGTTTGGCTAAATGCTTTGGCGGCAAGGCTACTGACTTGCGATTGCTTCTCGGTTTCGGTGTCCATAACCTTACAAGGTTACCTGAGCGACTAATCTCAAAGCATGAAGATAACAAAGCAAGGTCATGCCTGTCTAATCTTTGAAGAAGCAGGTAA
>JBEDLY010000062.1:0-7565 GCA_041171365.1 Actinomycetota bacterium
ATGACCTTATCTCCGTGTGCCTTGCGGGCCTTGTGCATTTGGTAGATAAATTCAGCCATTTTGGTCCTTTAAGAGATAAATGCGACACTCACAATCAAGTTCGCTCGGAGATAAGTATATCCGACAGTGTTTAGGCGTCAGGTGCCTAAGCTTGCTGAGTTGAAAGTGAGTGTCGCATACCAGCAGCGGACAATTAGGACGAATAGCGCTGCTGGATCCTATTTACTAGCTGTTTGCTAGAGCCTTATCTTTGAACTTTGAAGACGCTGGTTTCACTTCGTCAATTTCCATCTCATCTGGGGCAGGTGCCTGGTCAAGGTCTGCCTCTCGACTGTTGACTGATCTCACGAACGTTGATGAACCCCAAACGAGATCATGTCCGATGCTTTCAGCTTCAATCTCGACAGAGGTACCCGCTCTTTCCCCGTTATCCCAATCTCTGACTCGAAGTCTCCCCATGACCAGGATGCGGTCTCCCTTTGAGATGGAGACTGCAGAGTTAACGGCTAACTGGCGAAATGATGTGATGGTGAACCAATTAGTTTCGGCTTCTACCCATCGATTGAGTTGCTTATCGAATTTTCTTAGTGAAGCCGCGAGACGAAAAGATGTGATCGGTAAACCATCTTGAGTTACCAGGTGTCTTGGTGTTGTTGCCACTAATCCTGTGACGCTGTATTGATCTGACATGTGTTGCCTTTCTGAAAAAGTTTCATAACTGATTCAGAAAGATTGCCAAGAAAACTAAATTGCTGCTTTAGTTTTCCACAACCAGAGTTACTACTTCAGATACTCGGTGAAAGAAGAACGAGTTTTGGCCATCTTGCCACTGACTACGCTCTGGCAATATGCATTGCCTGGGTTCTTCGAAAAATAATCTTGGTGATATTCCTCAGCAGGCCAGAAGATTTCCAGTGGCTGCAACGTAGTAACAATCTCCCCATCCCACATCTGCGCAGCTCGAGCTAATGCCTTTTCAAAAATAGCTTTCTGTTCTTCGCCTTGATAGAACATTGCTGAACGATAGCTTGAACCAATGTCGTTACCCTGACGGTTTAGCTGCCTTGGGTCATGAACTGTGAAGTAGAGATCTAAAATGACCTCTGCACTGATGATTGATTCATCAAAGATAACTTTGGCTACTTCAGCGTGACCAGTCTTCTCACTGCAAACCTCTTCGTAGGTTGGATTGCTTGTGTGACCACCTGAATAACCACATTCAACATCGATTATTCCCTTGAACTGGGAGTAAGAAGAGTCAAGACACCAGAAACAGCCACCGGCCAATACAAATTCAGTCATGTCTCTAGCCTAGGGTTATTAGGTGAGCAGAGTAGCTAATCGAAGACCCGCTGTTGGAATAACAGCTGTTTCCTTTGCTGCCCTAATGTTTGGGTTCAACGCCTCAACCGTAAAAATCATTCTTGTCACAGAAATTAGCCCAGAACAGCTCGTTCTCTTCAGAGCCTCCATCACTGCCCTTATGGCTGGATTAGTGCTGCTTTTCACAAACAGGAAAGCTTTCAAAGTAACAATGAAAGAGCTTCCTGTTCTGATTTTTTACGGCATCTTCGGTATTGCCCTAATGCAGTGGTCCTACTCAAATGCCGTTAGCCTGCTACCAATCAGCGTTGCTCTTTTGATCGAATACACAGCCATAGTTATCGTTCCTCTGGTTTCACTTCTACTGTTCAAAGAGAAGGTAAGACCAAGACTTTGGTTCGGTATTGCGGCAGTGCTGGTTGGACTAGCTATTGTGAGTAACCTCTGGAACTCAAACTTGAACCCTATAGGTGTTGCTTGGGCCTTTATGGCAGCAGTCTGTTTGAGTATCTACTTCCTGATTGGTGAACATACTCAGCGTAAGCGTGATGCTATGTCCACCTCAATCCAGCCAAAATGATCGACATCAACCTCGTCTTCAACTTAGGTGGGAACCTGAGTGGAATATCGATGCCTGTCTGGGCAGGACTGCTGTGGATTGGAATCATGGGTTCATTTATTCCCATGCTCTTGGACTACATAGCCCTTGGAAACCTCTCTGCCACTGCAGTTGGAGTTATTGCTACCGCTGAAACAGTCTTTGCCACAATATTCGCTTGGGCTTGGCTCAATGAATCAATGACAACTCTTGAGGTAATTGGCGGTTTAATAGTTGTAGCGGGAATCATTCTTGCTGAAACCTCGAGAACAAATTCAATTAAGGTCTAAATGTCTAAGCGTGAAATAAGCAACAACTCTCTAGCCATGATTGCAACCGTTGCCCTAGTTGGCATCCTTGCCTCAGCCATAGGCTTTTTTAGCCCTGACTACTGCACCGTTCCGCAGCAGGATGACTGGACTTCATGTGCTGCTATTGCTGAGTCTAGAAACATTGGCTCTATCGTGCTGTTCGTGGTTTGTGTTTTAGGTTTCGCTCTTTCTATAGCCAAACGTCGCAAGCCAGCAAAAGATTAGGCTTTGGGTATGACAAGCAAAGCCGCTGCAAAGATGCACAGCTCTAATCCTCAGACTGTTTCACTGCGTGAAGATGTAATCAACTATGCAAGAGAGCGTATGGCTCTTGATCCAGCTCCTCTCGATGGGCCTCAAACACTTGAGTACCTAAAGAAGCATGCTTCAGGAACTATTTCTGAAAGAGGTTTAGGTGGAAAGAAAGCCCTAAAGGTTTTTGAGGATGTATTAGCTCCTGCTTGTATTTCAACAGACCACCCTGGCTACCTAAGTTTTATTCCTGTCGCTCCAACTGAAGCCGCAACTTTATTTGATTTAGTAGTGTCCGCAACTTCTGTTTATGGTGGGTCCTGGCTCGAAGGTTCAGGTGCAGTATTTGCAGAGAATGAAGTTTTGGCTTGGCTTGCTAATGAGGTTGGACTTCCTAAATCCGCCGGTGGTGTATTTGTTCAAGGTGGTTCCTTGGGAAACCTCTCGGCTCTAGTTACTGCTCGACACACGGCAATAACTAAACGTAAGAAAGCTGGAAAGAAACTTCCTAAACGCTGGTCAATCATTGCCTCTAAGGAATCTCACTCTTCATTGAAAGCAGCAGCAAGAGTTATGGACATCGATGTTGTTCTAGCTGATGTTGACAAAGAAGGCAGACTACGAGGCAAAGCTGTTCTCGATGCAGCAAAGAAGATCAAAGATGGTCTATTCGCAGTTGTTGCAACTTCTGGAACAACCAACTTTGGAATTGTAGATCGTCTAGACGAAGTCGGAGCTGCAGCAAAGAAACTAGGTGTTTGGTATCACATCGATGGAGCATACGGTTTAGCTGGAATCTTGGACCCAGAAAGTAAGCACCTGTTCAAGGGAACCTCGCAAGCAGACTCATTCATAGTTGATCCACACAAGTGGCTATTTACTCCTTTCGATTGCTGTGCTCTGGTTTATAGAAAGCCAGCATTAGCATCAGCAGCACACACCCAACATGGGGAGTATCTAGACACTCTTACCGATGGTGGCGATTTCAACCCAAGCGACTATGCATACAACCTAACAAGACGTGCGAGAGGATTACCGCTGTGGTTCTCTCTTGCAACCTACGGAGTGAAGGCATACAGAACTGCCATTTCTGAAAACATCAAGCTTGCTCATCAGATTGCAGATGTAATCCGAAAGAGAAAAGGTCTCTCTCTAGTTAGAGAACCTGAGTTATCGATTGTTGTATTTGAAAAAGATGGCTGGATGCTTTCAGACTATGAAGCCTGGTCAGATCGCATTCTCAAGCAAGAGCTTGGCTTTGTAGTTCCAAGTTCACACAACGGTAGACCAAATGCTCGCTTCGCAATTGTTAATCCAAGAACAAGCCTGAAATTACTCACACAAATCCTAGATTCAATGGATGAAGGTAAATGAAAGTAACTATCTCTCCCGCTCTCCCACCGCTAAGCCGAGTTAAAGAGCAAACACGAAAGCCAATCCGAGTTGCTCTAGTGCAGATGCACTGGGAAGCCGATGAGGCCACTCATCTTGCCAATCTAAACAAAGGCATCGAGCTTGCCAGTAATGCTGGTGCTCAGATGGTTTTCCTACCTGAACTAACCCTCAGTAGATACCCAGCCGATAAATTACCGGTTGGTCGACCAGCCGATATCGCCGACGAACTTGAGGGCAAGACTTTTCAGTTTGTTAAATCTGCTGCTGAGAAACATGATGTCTATGTTCATGCATCAATTTATGAAGACACCGAGCTTGAAGATGGCAGAGGAACAAATGTTGCCATCATGGTCAACCCTCAAGGTGAGCTGATTGCCTACACCCCTAAACTTCACATCCCTGTTACTGCTGGTTACTACGAAGACAAGTACTTTGCTCCAGGACCAAACACTCCTGATGGATACCCGGTTTATGAACTTGAAGTTGGAGAAGACGCAACTCTTGCAGCATTTGGTTTGCCAACTTGCTGGGACGAATGGTTCCCTGAAGTAGCTAGAGCCTATTCACTAGCTGGAGCTGAAGTATTGGTTTATCCGACTGCCATCGGATCTGAACCTGATCACCCTGACTTTGACACAGCACCGCTATGGCGACAGGTGGTTGTTGGCAATGGAATTGCCAATGGAACTTTCATGATTGTTCCTAACCGTTGGGGTAATGAAGGAACTTTGAACTTCTATGGAAGCTCATTCATTTCAGATCCATATGGTCGCATTCTTGCAAGTGCTTCAAGAGATGAAGACGAAGTGCTTGTTGCTGATCTTGATCTAGATCAAAGAAGAGACTGGCTTGACCTATTTCCATTTCTTGCAACAAGAAGACCTGACACCTATCAATCGCTTGTGAAGCCGGTTGCCAATGAGAGAACAGATTCAGGCGATGGCGTTGATGGTGGAATTGCCGGAGTCGAGCAAAACACAACAGAGGATTTGCAATGACCTGGAAAATGCCTGCTGAGTGGGTTAAGCACGAAAGAACCTGGCTTGCTTGGCCAGCTGCTGATTACGCTCAAGAAGAAGACGCTTTCCTTGCTTGGTCTGAAGTAGCAAACACCGCTGCCGAATATGAATCAGTGACAGTTCTAGTTAATGAAAGACACCTAGCAACAGCTAAGAAGTATTTGTCTAAAGACATTGAATTGGTTGTTTGTGAACTGGATGACAGCTGGATCAGAGACAGTGGTGCAACTTTTGTTGTGAACAGTGAAACAAACGCCCTTGGAGCCATCGACTGGGTATTTAACGGCTGGGGTGCTCAAAGCTGGTCTAACTATGAATTGGATGACAAAGTTGCATCTTTCATGGCTCAGAAAGTAAACGCTGAAATCATCAAGAGTGGAATGGTCAATGAGGGTGGAGGCATTCACACCAATGGTTCAGGTTTACTTCTAGCCACAGAAACAGTTCAACTAGGTTCTGAGAGAAACCCTGACTGGTCAAGAGCAGAAGTTGAAGCAGAACTCAATTCAAAGCTTGGCACCGAGCAAGTCATCTGGATTAGACGAGGTCTGACTAGGGACTATGAAACATTTGGAACAAAAGGCCACATAGACATCGTGGCTTGCTTCGCTAACGAAGAGACCATTCTGGTTCACGACCAGCAAGACGCCTCACACCCTGATAACTCAGTGACCCATGAAGTAATTGCAAGGCTTGAGGAACAGACAAAGGCAAACATTATTCGGGTTCCTGCACCAAAACTTCTTAGAGATGACCTTGGCTTCGTGGACTATTCATACATCAACCACTACATCCTCAATGACGCTGTCTTGCTCTGTGCATTTGATGACCCTAACGATCAGGTCGCTAAAGGAATCCTGCAAGATGTATATCCAGGTCGAGAAATCAGACTCATTGATGCAAGGCCTATCTTTGATAGAGGTGGCGGAATCCACTGCATTACTCAGCAACAGCCAGCTTTATAGCATTTCCGCGGTGTAGAGCCTCACTGGATAAGTACCCCTCGGGTAGAATCTAAGCATGACAACTCCAACGATGAATGTTCCATTAGAAGTCTGGCTAATCACAGCAGTAGTAATTGCGGCTGTAATCGTCTTAGATTTGCTTTTTCAACTAAAGCGCAAAAACGACCCGACTTTCAAAGAATCAGCAATCTTTACCAGCATTTTTCTGGGTGGCGCGATTGCCTTCTTCTTCGTAGTGAATCAGGTTTGGGGTGAACCATACGGTGACGAGTACTTAGCTGGTTTCATCACCGAATACAGCTTGTCTATCGACAACCTATTTATTTTTCTAATCATCTTCACCAGGCTTGCAGTGCCGGAGAAGGCAAGAAGACAAGCTCTTACAGTGGGAATTTTGATTGCTCTTGCTCTACGCTTTATTTTCATTGCAGTCGGCGCCGTAGCAATTGCAGCTTTCTCATGGGTGTTCTACATCTTCGGTGCATTCTTGATCTACACCGCTTACACCCTTGTCAGAGACCACTTCAAATCTCATGGCCATGAAGAAGCACCTGGTGGTAAGTTCATTGACTTCATCAAGAGAAGAGTCAACGTTACCGACGAATACCACGGAGCTAAAGTCTCGATCAAGAAGAATGGTAAGCGTTATTACACCCCGCTTCTTTTTGCCATGATCGCAATTGGTAGTGCTGACATTCTGTTTGCTCTAGATAGCATCCCTGCCGTCTACGGCCTCACCAAAGAGCCATACATTGTCTTTACAGCCAATGCCTTTGCTCTACTGGGATTGCGCCACCTATTCTTCTTACTCAGTGGACTTCTTTCTAGACTTGTTTACCTAGGGCTTGGTCTCTCGGTAATTCTTGCCTGGATTGGAATCAAGCTGGTTATTCACGCACTTCATGAGAACGAGCTTCCATTCATCAATAATGGACAGCACTTCGATGGCTTGCCTGAAATAACCACGGACCTATCACTAACTGTGATTTTGGTGACCATCACTATTGCGACAGTAGCGTCACTAATTAAAACTAGAGATAAGAAATAGGGCTCAGTAGTTCAACCGCTTCGACTGTAGGTTTTTTCTCACAATCGTGTTGGTAAGAGATTGGCATTGCCGATCAAACTAGGTGAAATTTACTTAGCTAGATTTGCCTCAATAGCCTCAATAATCGGCTTAGCATCGGGCTTTGTTGTTGGTCTAAATCTCTGAATCTCACCGTTTGGAAGCACTAGGAACTTCTCAAAGTTCCACTTCACATTGCCAGCATTGCCTTCAGCATCTTCTGCCTTGGTCAACTCTTTGTATAGCGGGTGAGCGTTTTTGCCGTTAAGTTTTGCCTTCTCAGTCATAGGAAAGGTCACTCCCCAAGTCGTTGAGCAGTAGTCAGAGATATCATCTGAAGACTTGAGTTCTTGGAAGAACTGGTTTGATGGAACACCGATGACGGTGAAGCCTTGGTCTTTGTACTTTTTGTGCATCTCTTCAAGAGTTTCATACTGTGGGCTCAGGCCACAGCGTGAAGCCACGTTAACAACCATGGTTACTTTGCCTTGAACCTCACCAAAAGTTTTGGTTGATCCATCTAGCATCACAAGTTCAATATCTTTTAGTGTCATGGTCCAAGGGTACCTGATTATCTCCTCCAATTAACTAGGTAATCCCTGAGAGTATCCCCTTACCAATTGGGGATAAACTCAA
>JBEDLY010000063.1:0-8530 GCA_041171365.1 Actinomycetota bacterium
AGCTAAGTCTCGTTGGCCAGCCAAGCACGACACAATTCTTGTTTACGTAAAGAATCCAGATAAGTACTACTTCAACAATGAAAGTGTTGATCGTGAACCATACATGGCTCCTGGACTTGTCACCCCTGAGAAGGTAGCTAAAGGAAAACTACCAACTGATGTTTGGTGGCATACCATCGTCTCTCCAACAGGCAAAGAGAAAACTGGCTATCCAACACAAAAACCTTTAGGTATCTTGCGAAGAATTATTCAAGCAAGTAGCAAAGACAACGATTTGGTTTTAGATTTCTTTGCAGGGTCTGGAACAACTGGAGCAGCAGCCGCTGAACTAAATAGAAACTTTATTCTGATTGATCAGAATCCTGAATCAATCGGTGTCATTAAGGAACGATTCAAAACCTTGCCAGTTTCATATGAGACTTTTTAGAACCATCTTGGCTAATAAGTAGAACAACCAACGTAGTTAGCAAAGTCAAAATGCTTGCAACTGCCAATGCCATTCCGTAGTTATGAGCACCAGGTCTAGAGATTAGTTGATACATCAAGACAGGAATAGTCGCTTGATCACCGTAGGTGAGCAAACTAGCAACACCAAACTCTCCCAGTGACACAAGAGCACTAAATGCAATTGCTGTTCTCATCACAGGTCGCAACAGTGGATAGTCAACATTTACAAACAACTGAAGCCCATTTGCACCATCAGTCATAGCTTGTTCTCTTGTGTTTGAATCAACTGCTACCAAACTTGGATAAGCGATACGAATTACAAGAGGGATAGCAAACACTGACTGAACCAATGGAACCAATATCCAACTAGTTCTAATCCAAGCGAGATCTCCGGTGAGAGTAATCAGGTACCCAACACCGATGACAACAGATGAAACTCCAATTGGAAGTAGGAAAGCAGCATCTAAAGTAATTCCAAGAAAGTCTGTTTTTCTCTTTCGACGTCTTCTTGTTTGCTCAGCCAACAGATAGGCAACTAGAACACCTAAAACAATTGACACAGCAGTTGCCACGAACAGATTACGCAGTGAGTTAAGAGTTGCCTCAAAGAATGTGATGTTCAGTAGATCTCTAGATCCTCTGGTATCTAGTAACGCAAAGTTTTCTAGGCTCAATGAACCACTCATTGAAACAAACGCTTTACTTAGGACCAGAACAATCGGCAAGACAACTAGAAAGGCAATAACAAAGAACGTAAATGTTGCAGCAGGAGCATCTCTTCGATCAAGCTTCTTGGACTTGGAGAAAGAAGGGTTGAAACTTAGCGGGTTAGTTCCACCCCAACGACTGACTGTGAAGGCAATCAGACAGAAAGCGATCTGCAGAAGAGCCAATAAAGCCCCATGAGCGAAGTCAAGCCGCTCTAATACAGAGATAGAAATAGCGGTTTCCAGGGTATTTATCTGCCCACCACCCAAGCTCAAGACAATCCCATAGGAAGAGGCGCAGTAGAGCATGATGATGGCACTTGAGGCTCTAATAGAGCTCTTTAGTTGAGGCAATGACACCCGAAGGGCTGTCTTAAAGCGACCGATCCCCGAAACCTCTGAGTACTCTTCGGTTGATTTAGACAGTGTCTGCCATTGGGAACCTATGTTTCTGACCACAACCGCGTAGTTGGCAAAAACATTAGCCAAGATAATCGCGACAACTGGATCAATACCGCCAATAAGTGACCCGATTTCAGTCACTGCAATGGCGACTACCAAACTCGGCAACATAAACGGCACCGTAATGATGGACTGCAGCAGTCGTGAACCTTTGAAGCTCTTTCTATAAAGAACGTAAGCCCCTGGAATTCCAAGAACTAAACAGAAAGCAGTTGAAACTATTGCCTGCCAAACGGTGAACCAAAGTACTGGCCAGACGCTGGATTCGTCTTGAACCATTCCAGCAATATCTGGACCAAGTGCTAGTAAGAAAACATTTAGCAAAGGCCAGTAGAAGAGCACCAACATAAAAGCAATTGGCGCACTCCATAAGAGGACTCTCCTAAGGCTCAACGTCAAACACTCTGTTGTATTCAGTTAGCCATGCAGCACGGTTCTTAGCGATATCTAGATCTCCACCAATAGTTGAGATTGCAGCAGGTGCTCGAAGAGCCCAAGACTCAGGCAAGGCTACAGTCTCATCAATTGGATAGACATACATAGCCGTAGGCAATGCTTCTTGGAATGACTTACCAAGCATGAACTTAATCATGTCTTCAGCTCCAGCAGGGTTCTTGGCATTTCGAAGAACACCTGCATACTCAACTTGTCTGAAGCAATCTTTTCTTAGAGCAACTGTTTTTGCATTTCCATTCTCATCAACTTCATCTGCTGGAGATGAAGAGTAAGAAAGAACAATCGGATACTTACCCTTACCTGCTGATCCAGAGAAGTCTGTGTAGTAAGCATCTTCCCAACTAGCTGCAACCTTCACACCATTACTCTTGAATGACTTCCACCAGTTAGTTGTTTCAGCGTTGTTTGAGAATGCAGCGAAAGTAGAAACTAGAAAACCTAATCCAGTTGAAGAAAGATTTGGATTTTCAATAACAGTTAAGTTCTTGTATTCAGGATTAATCAAATCTTTCCAGTGATCTGGAATTACAAGATTCTTTTCCTCAAAATATTTGATGTCAACGTTAAAACAAATGTCCGCGTAGTCGATAGCAACTAATTCGGTCGAGGCTGCAAGAACTTCGTTGTCTCTAATGACACTTGCAAACGTATTGTCAATGCCATAAACCACATCAGCAATAGGAGCATCTTTAGTGAGTACCAGCTTGCCGGTCATTTCACCAACGTCACCAGCTCGAACGATTTCTAGTTTTGATCCATATTGTTCGTATTCAGCTATCAGTTCATCACTCATAACAAAAGAGTCGTGAGCAACTAGAGTGACGCTGCCAACAGCGTTGTTAGTGCAGGCTGAAAGACCTAGGGATAGTGCAACAGTGATTAATGCAAATATGCGTTTCATTTTTCCTTCCTACGCTGGCATTACCCAGTTCAGGTTTGACGGTATTTGGCAGTAGCTTCATCTCAGTCCGATGCTTCGGACTCCCGTGTCCCTTGTTAGCAAAAGGACTAACAAGGGTTTAGGTCAATGATTACTAGTGCATTGAAGCGGCAGCTTGTTCAGCCTTCTCCTGAACACCAGACTTGGTGCGCAATGCTACCTCTTTGATGAATAGAGATAGGGCGAAGGCAGCAATAACAACAATGCTCGCTGCTATAAAGACTCCAGCGGTTGATTCAGCAAACGCCTGCTTGATTGGATCGGCTAGCTCTGGGCTAGCAGTCTTCAAGAAGGAGGAGTCCGACTGGATAAGGTCGCTAATGTCCTGGCCTGATGTGAATGCAGCGTTACGAGGGTCGTTCAGCAGGGCTGGATTAGCAGTAATAGCAGCCTGAATCTTCGCACCAATCTCAGAGCCCTTATCAGCAAGGTTGTTGAACAAGATAGATAGGAATACTGCAACACCTAGTGTTCCACCCATCTGTCTAAAGAATGTTGATGAAGATGTTGCAACACCAATATCTTTAGCTTCAACAGAATTCTGAGAAGCAATGGTCAGTGTCTGCATCATCTGACCAAGACCTAGACCCATGATTACCATTCCGATTGAGATCTGCCAGATCTCCCAAGTGTAAACAAGAGTCGATAGGTAGAGGAATGAGATAGACATGAGTGCAGTTCCTAGAACCATGAAGATTTTGTACTTTCCTGTCTTACCTGTAATTTGACCACTCATGATTGATGAGATCATCAGACCCATCACCATAGGAATCATTAGGTAACCAGCTTCAGTTGGAGATGCTCCATAAACGATCTGAAGAACTAGTGGAAGAGAAATCATTCCACCAAACATTCCCATACCAACAACTACTCCAAGCAATGTTGTTAGTGAGAAAGTACTTGACTTGAAAATGTGTAACGGAAGAATTGCATCTTCACCCATCTTTCTTTCAATGATGATGAAAGATGTAATTCCAATTGCACCAAGAATGTAAGCAATGAATGCGTTAGGAGAAGACCAACCCCATTCGCGTCCTTGTTCAGCAACGATAAGAAGTGGAACAACACCAACGATGATGGTGAGCACACCCCACCAGTCAATGCGCTTACTCTTTGCTTCCAGGTGAGGAACGTGAAGGAATGAAAGAACCAGCAGAAGTGCAATTGCACCAATCGGAAGATTCATAAGGAAAATCCAGCGCCATCCAGTAATTCCTAGGAAGCTATCAACACCAGCAAGTAATCCACCGATTAGTGGACCAAGAACGCTTGAAGTTCCAAAGACAGCAAGGAACATACCTTGGTAACGAGCTCTATCTCTTGGCGGAACAATGTCAGCAAGAATTGTTAGAGCAAGCGCAAACAAACCACCAGCACCAATACCTTGAATTGCTCTATAAGCAGCAAGTTCATACATTGTGTTGGCTAGACCTGAGATCACAGAACCGAAGATGAAGATCGAGATTGCTGTGATGAACAACTTGCGGCGACCAAAGATGTCACCGAGCTTTCCATATATAGGAGTAGCAATAGTTGAAGTGATTAGGTAAGCAGTTGTTACCCATGCTTGAGCAGATAGACCATTTAGGTCATCTGCGATTGTTCGCATTGCTGTTCCAACAACGCTCTGATCTAGAGCAGATAGGAACATTCCAGCCATTAGGCCAAATAGTACGAACATTATTTGTCTGTGAGTCATTACACCTGTAAGTGCTGACTCTGCTGCTGCGGCTTTGCGTTCTGCGCGTGCCATAGGAAACTCGTTTCTTCGGTTGTGAAAGTTAGACTTTGGAAATGGGAAAAAGAATCAGGCAATCAAGCATTAGAGCTTTGGGTTTAGGCCTGCTAGCCGTGATATTACTTCCCGCGGTAAATAACCCTACACCTTCAAATGCCACCAGCCTCCCCTCTCAATCCATAACCGAGCCTGATTCCACCTGGATTGTTGTGAACAAGCAAAGGCCTCTAAACCCAATAGATTACGTGCCTAAAGACCTCGTTGCCCCTAGATTTGGCACCTTAAATGCCAACCCATATGGCAGAAAACTTAGAAAAGAAGCCTCAACTGCCGCCTACAAGCTAGCCATGGCTATGAATGCAGCAGGCAAAGGAAGCCTCATTATTCAAAGTGCTTACCGCTCATATTCAGAACAAAAGGTCATTCACGCCCGTCAGGTTGAAAGATATGGTCTAAAAGCAGGAGAAGCTCTAGCTGCTAGACCTGGTTATTCAGAGCACCAGACTGGTTGGGCTATGGATGTTTCAGCCAGAGGACAGGGCTGTCAGATCAGAGTTTGCTTTGGTCAAACCAAGGCTGGATCTTGGTTAGCCGCTAACGCCTATAAATATGGATTCATCACAAGGTATCCAAACAATGCAACGCATGTAACGGGATACCAGTACGAACCTTGGCACCTTAGGTACGTAGGTAAGCCACTAGCCAAGGCTATGCACGATGACAAGGTCCATACCCTTGAGAAGTTCTTTAAGCTCCCAGCAGCCCCGAACTACTAACAAAGCATTAACCTTTATCTATGGCTAAATCAGCAAACAGCAAGAAATCTACCTACGCCTTCTTAGGTCCTGTGGGTACATTTACTGAGCTTGCTCTGGCTCAGGTTAAAGACGCCAAAACAGCCAAGCACCTTGCTGTTAACACTGTTACTGAAGCCATCGACGCCGTCCTAACAGGTAAGGCTCTGAGAGCAATAGTTCCAGTTGAAAACTCTATTGAAGGTGGAGTCTCAGCAACTCTTGATGCTCTAGCCAACACAACAGAGATACGCATCTATGGTGAGTATCTTGTTCCAGTAACTTTCAACCTGGTAGCAAAGCCAGGAACAAAACTTACTGATGTGAAAGTAGTCAGCACACATCCAACAGCTTTTGCTCAATGCCGTGGTTGGCTTCAAGAAAATATCCCTAACCACACACATCTACCTGCTACTTCAACCGCAGCTGCAGCAGCGGATCTACTTTCTAAGGATGCAATCGCTGATGCGGCAATCGCAGCTAAGAGCATCACAGATCACTACAAGTTAACTGTTCTTGCCAGAAACATCGGTGATAACAAGAATGCTCAAACAAGATTCATTGAAATTGGACTTAACTCCAAACCAACTAAGAGATCTGGAAAAGATAAGACTTCTGTAATTGTTGAACTTCCAGAAGATCACCCAGGTGCTCTACTCGAGATGCTAGAACAGTTCGCTGCACGTGGCGTCAACCTTTCTCGAATTGAATCAAGACCAATTGGAGATCAATTAGGCAGATACAGATTCAACATTGATGCTCAAGGACACATCGATGATGAAGCTGTTGCTGAAGCACTCATGGGTCTTCACAGATTTAGCCCGAAGGTAACCTTCCTAGGTTCATACCCGAGAGCTGACAAGAAAAAGAGTGAGCACGAAGGCAACAACTCAAACAAGGAATTTGCTTCTGCAGAGTCTTGGCTAAACAAACTTCGTCAAGGACGTTAAAGGTAACTATAGAAATGATTGATGCAAACCTGCTTAGAGAAAACCCAGAAGTAATTAAAGTTTCTCAGCGCGCTAGAGGCGCAAGCGTTGAGCTAGTAGATCAAGCTGCTGCTGCAGATGACAACTGGCGCAAAGCTCAAGCTGAATTTGAGAACCTAAGAGCAGAGCAGAACGCTAAAGCAAAGCTTGTTGCTGGAGCATCTCCTGAAGAGAGAACAAAACTTATTGCAGAAGGCCAGGAACTTGCCGCTGGAGTAAAGGCTGCAGAGCAAAAGGCAGCAGAGTTTCAGAATGAATTGAACGCAATCGTTTCAAAGATTGAAAACGTTGTGACAGACGGAGTTCCTGTTGGTGGGGAAGAGAACTTTGTTGTAGTTCGTGAAGAAGGAACTAAGCCAAACTTCTCCTTCACACCTAAAGATCACGTTGAATTAGGCGAATTACTTGATGTCATTGACATTGAACGAGGCGTCAAGATCTCAGGTTCTAGGTTCTATTTCCTAAAGGGCTGGGGAGCAAGACTAGAGCTAGCACTTATGAACCTAGCCCTAGATCAAGCGGCTAAAGCCAACTTCACAGCACTTATTACACCAACACTCGTGAAGCCTGAAGTGATGGCAGGAACTGGTTTCCTAGGTGAGCACTCAGATGAGATTTACTACCTTCCAGCGGATGACCTATACCTAACTGGAACTAGCGAAGTTGCTCTTGCTGGATATCACAGCAACGAAATTATTGATCTAAGCGATGGACCAAAGAGATATGCAGGTTGGTCAACCTGTTACAGACGTGAAGCTGGAAGCCACGGAAAAGATACCAAGGGTATTCTTCGTGTTCACCAGTTCAACAAACTAGAGATGTTCTCATACATTGCTCCTGAGCAAGCAGAAGAAGAGCACAAGAAACTCCTTGCTTGGCAAGAAGAGATGTTGAAGAAGTGTGAACTTCCATATCGCGTTATTGATACTGCAGCTGGAGATTTAGGTTCCAGTGCTGCTCGTAAATATGATGCTGAAGCTTGGGTTCCATCACAAGAAACTTATAGAGAACTAACTTCCACTTCTAACTGCACAACATATCAAGCAAGAAGATTGAATGTTCGTTACAGAAAAGAAGATGGTAAGACTGCAGTAGCTGCAACTCTTAACGGAACACTTGCAACAACAAGATGGCTAGTTGCAATTCTTGAGAACCACCAGCAGGAAGATGGATCAGTTCGTATTCCAGTAGCACTAAGACCATACCTTGGTGGAGCTGAAGTAATTTCTCCTGTGAGCAAGAGCTAAGTCGTGACTAACGAACCTTGGCTGATTGCTATCGACATCGATGGCACGCTCGTGCACGACGATGGCTTTTTAGCTCCCGAGGTAATTAGAGAAGTAACAAGAGTTAGAGATTTAGGACATCACGTCGTTGTTGCAACTGGAAGAGCAGCAGCGAATGCAATTCCTGTAGTTCAAGATGTTGGAATTGAAGCAGGACACGTAGTTTGTTCCAACGGTGCAGTAACAATTGAAATTGATCACCAAGATGACAGAGGCTACTCAGTTAGAGAAGTTATTGGTTTTGATCCAGCACCTGTATTGAGCCAACTAATTGAAAAACTTCCTGATGCTCACTTCGCAGTTGAAGATGTTGATGGCACGTATAGATTCCATAAACCATTTCCTTCATATGCTTTGGGTGCAGAAAACATTGAGACTCCACTAGATCAACTCATGCACGGAGAAGTAAGCAGAGTTGTAGTTCTTTCTCCTGAGCAGAACGTTAATGACTTCCTAGAGATTGTTGAGTCAGTCGGTCTTCATTCTGTTTCATATGCAATTGGATACACAGCCTGGCTAGACATCTCTCCACAGGGAGTGACCAAGGCAAGTGCTCTGGAACAGAGAAGAAAAGCACTAAATGTTCCAAGTAACAGGGTTATTGCCATCGGTGATGGACGCAACGATATCTCTATGTTTGAGTGGGCAAATGCCGGCGGAGGCCTTTCTTTTGCTATGGGCCAGGGTCCAGATGAAGTGAAGCAGGCAGCC
>JBEDLY010000064.1:0-5535 GCA_041171365.1 Actinomycetota bacterium
GCTTGTTTGAATTGCCACATTACTTCGGGGTTCTCAGGTGAACCAAAGTTTAGACAGTTGGTAACAGCTGCTGGTACTGCTCCTGATGAAGCAACGTTTCTATATGCTTCAGCTAGGGCTAGCTTCGCTCCGTTGTATGGATCTAGTTGGCAGTAACGACCATTAGCGTCTGTTGCAATTGCAACACCTAAACCTGTTTCTTCAGAGACTCTAACCATTCCTGAATCATCTGGCATAGCAAGTGCTGTGTTGCCACCAACATAGTGGTCATACTGATCTGTGATCCAACTCTTAGATGCTTGGTTAGGAGAAGAAATAATTCTCACTAGCTGTTCAGCAAGTTCACCTGCTCCATTTGCACGGTTTAGGTTGGCGTTGTTAACAGAGTTCTGGTTTAGTGCATCAATCCAAACAGGATATTCAACTGGTCTTTCATAGACAGGACCATCGTGAGCTACTGATCTAGGAGGTACGTTAACAATCTCTTCTTTACCCCAGTTGATGTAGAGTCTTGGCTCTCTAATTACTTCACCTAGAACACTGAACTCAACTTCATGCTTTTCAACAATTGCTGTGAAGGCTTTTAGATCTTTCTTAGGAACGATTGCCATCATGCGTTCTTGTGATTCACTCATAAGAATTTCTTCAGGGGTAAGTGAATCATCTCGTAGCAACACATCTTGCAGTTGAACTCGCATACCTGCTTGACCATTGGATGCAAGCTCACTTGTTGCACATGACAAACCAGCACCACCGAGATCTTGAATACCAGCTACTACCTGAGCAGCGTATAGCTCTAGACAGCACTCGATGAGTACCTTCTCAGCGAATGGGTCACCAACCTGAACAGCTGGTCTTCTAGAAGGACCATCAGCATCAAAGGTCTCAGAAGCTAGAACTGATACTCCACCGATACCATCGGCACCAGTTCTTGCTCCAAAGAGAATTACAAGATCTCCTGGGTTAGAAGCCTTAGCGAGCTTCAGATCTTCGTGTCTTAGAGCACCAACAGATAGAGCATTGACTAGTGGGTTACCTTGGTAAACCTTGTCGAATACAGTTTCTCCACCAATGTTTGGTAGGCCTAGGCAGTTGCCGTAGAAGCTAATTCCTGAGACAACACCGTTCACAACTCTTGCTGTGTCGGGGTTGTTTACTGCACCGAATCTAAGTTGATCCATAACAGCAATAGGTCTTGCACCCATAGTAAGAATGTCTCTAACGATTCCACCAACACCGGTAGCAGCACCTTGGAAAGGTTCGATGTAGCTTGGGTGGTTGTGTGACTCTACTTTGAATGTGACAGCCCAGCCTTCACCGATGTCAACTACTCCAGCGTTCTCGCCCATACCAACCATGAGGTTCTTAGTCATCTCTGGTGTTACTTTTTCACCGAACTGACGCAGGTAAATCTTTGAGCTCTTGTATGAGCAGTGCTCTGACCACATAACTGAATACATTGCTAGCTCAGCACTAGTTGGTCTTCTACCAAGAATGTCTTTGATGCGGTCGTACTCGTCTTGCTTTAGACCTAGTTCTCTCCAAGGCTGTTCCTTCTCAGGAGTTTTCTTAGCGTTCTTAGTTGTGTCAACGGTTGAGATTTCTTTAGTCATTAGGAGTTCACCACCTGGTTCAAAACAGATGTGAAGAAAGTAAGACCATCAACGCCACTTCTCATAGCTAGTGAAGTGTCAGGACCAAAGCCTGGTTCAACAGCATGCTCAGGGTGAGGCATTAGACCAACAACATTTCCTCGTTCGTTACGAAGACCTGCAATGTTGTTTACTGATCCGTTTGGATTTACTTCGCTATAGCGGAAAGCAATCAGACCATCACCTTCGAGACGCTTAAGAGTTTCTTCATCAGCGATGTAACCACCCTCACCATTTTTTAGAGGGATGGTGATTTCTTGACCTAGTTTGAAACCATTGGTCCAAGCAGTGTCAACATTCTCAACAATTAGTTTCTGATCTCTACAGACAAAGTGTTGGTGTTCATTTCTAATAAGACCACCAGGTAGAAGATGTGATTCCACTAGAACTTGGAAACCATTACAAATACCTAGAACAGGTAATCCACCGTTAGCGGCATCAATGATGCTTTCCATAACAGGAGCTTGAGCTGCGATAGCTCCGCAACGAAGGTAGTCTCCGAAACTAAATCCACCAGGTAGAACTACAGCATCTACTTTGTGTAGGTCTGCATCTGCATGCCACAGTTTGACTACTTCACCACCGGCCAGTCGAACAGCTCTTGCTGCATCACGATCATCTAGTGTGCCAGGGAATGTAACAACACCTATCTTCATGGAGATTAGTTCTCCACGATGACGTTGACTACGTCTTCGATAACACCGTTTGAAAGGAAGTCAGCAGCGATCTGTTTAGCTGCTGCTACTTCTGCTTCTGTTGGAGTGTTTGCATAGTGAAGTTCAATACGCTTACCAATGCGTACGTTGGTGATCTCTGCATTGCCCTTGCGCTGCAGGGCGTTTGCTACTGCCTTACCAGCTGGATCTAGTAGGTCTGCTTTAGGCATGACTTCAACGATGATTTTAGGCACAGAATACGCTCCCGAAGGTCGGTGGGGCTAGTAAATTACAAGGTTTTTGCTCGCCGGCGTCACCTTTGGCGGGTGCGAACAGGTCTAGTTTATCTGGCTAAAAGGCTAATTAGCTGAGCATACTTAGCACTGGTCTGTTCAACTACCTCTTGAGGCAGATTTGGAGGGGTTGTGCCAGAGGCAGGGTCCCAGTTAGCGGCTAACCAGTTACGAACCTGCTGCTTATCAAAGCTTTCTTTGCGATCTCCAGCTAACCAAGCCTCTTCAGACCAATACCTGCTTGAATCAGGGGTCAATACTTCATCGCCTAGGGTGATTTCTCCAGTAGCTGGGTTGATGCCGAATTCAAACTTAGTATCAGCAAGGATCAGACCTGCTTGATGAGCCAGAGCACTGGCTTTATTGAAGATGTTTAGGCTCAGGGACTTGAGAGCATCCGCGTTGTCTTGACCAATTAGTTCAACAACTCTTTCAAAGGTGATGTTCTCATCTTTATCACCCAGTTCTGCTTTGAAGGCAGGGGTGAAGATAGGTTCAGGTAGCTTGTCTCCGAAAGCTAGTCCTTCAGGCAACTTATTGCCACAGATTTCACCTGTTGCGAGGTAGTCCTTATATCCAGATCCTGAGATGTAGCCACGAACAACACATTCGACAGGGAACATCTCTAACTTCTTACACACCATCGCTCGCCCTGCTACTTCTTGAGGAACAGGAACTTCTAGAGATACGTGATTAGGAACATCTAGGCGGTCAAACCACCAGGCAGTGAGAGTAGTTAGGTATTCACCTTTATTAGGAATCTCTGGAGAGAGAATTGTGTCAAAGGCACTTACTCGATCACTAGCCACAACAAGGATTAGGTGTGAGAGAGATGGATCATCAGATTCATAAAGGTCTCGAACTTTACCGCTATAGACATGGTGCCAACCTTTGATGTCTTTAGACATTTTCAACCTCATCAACCTTCAGAGCAATATCAGTTCTGTAGTGTGAACCTTCAAGGCTAATTCCACCAATAACTTCATATGCAGCTCTTCTTGCCTCATGGAAGTCAGTTGCAGTTGAAACAACAGATAGAACACGACCGCCAGTTGCGAATAATTTTCCATCAACCAGTTTGGTAGCTGCATGAGCTACTTCAACAGATTTAGTGTCAGGAACTAATCCTGTTATTTCTCTATCTGGAGCAGAGGTAACTGGATAACCTTCACTGGCAAGAACAACTGTCACAGCAACATCATCATTGAATTCTGGTTCAGCTAATTCAGCTAGATGACCAGTTGCTGAGTTGTGTAGAAGATTTTGTAGTGGAGTAAGAAGTCTTCTCAAAACAACTTGTGTTTCTGGATCACCAAAGCGTGCATTGAATTCGATTACTCGAATTCCTTTGCTGGTGACAATCAATCCGCAATATAGAAGTCCCACGAAAGGAGTTCCTAGTCTTGCAAGTTCTCTAACAGTTGGTAAAGCTACTCGCTCTTGAACTTCTTGGACAAAACCAACTGGCAGCCAAGGAAGAGGTGAGTAAGCACCCATGCCTCCAGTGTTAGGGCCTTGGTCAAAGTTGTATGCACGCTTGAAGTCTTGGGCTGGAGAGAGAGGAAGAACAGATGTGCCATCAGCTAGGAAGAATAGAGAAACTTCTTCACCATCTAAGAACTCTTCAACAAGTATTTCCATACCTTGGACAAGGAAAGTGTTGGCATGATCAAGAGCTGCTTGCTTGTCACTTGTGACAATCACACCTTTACCTGCAGCAAGACCATCTGCCTTGACTACGTAAGGAGCACCAAAGGCAACAAGAGCATCTTCTACCTCTTCTATTGAGGTGCACTTTCTCGCCATACCTGTCGGCACATCAGCTGCTGCCATTACATCCTTAGCAAAGGCTTTAGATCCTTCAAGAGAAGCAGCAGCTTTTGATGGACCAAAGACCGCTATTCCTGCTGCTCTAAGAGCATCGCTAACGCCAGCAACCAAAGGGGCTTCAGGGCCGATAACTACAAGCTCTGTACTAGCTTCAAGGGCCCAGTTAGTAACTGCTTCTGGGTTATTTGCATCAATACTTACTGTCTTGACTTCTTGGGAGATTCCGCCATTACCTGGAGCACAAGTAATCTCTTCTGGGTTTGTGCCAGTTCTAATTAAGGCTTTAATGATCGCGTGCTCGCGAGCTCCAGAACCTAACACCAAGATTTTCATTGCTCCAAGTTTATCTAGATTGGGGTAGGCCCTGATGCTTGAAGCACCAGGGCCTACTGGTTTTACCTGATCTTGAAGACGGCTTCAACAATCACAAGGATTATCTTCACCAACGTCATAACCAGAACAACTATTTGAGACTTGCTCATGAGTTGTCCTCCCGTAGGGCATGGACCAAGGAGAGGGTCGAACCGGAAGGTGCAAAACTACTTCACAATCAAAGAAGTTCTGCTTATACTCTTAATCACAAGTGGATTCGGAGTTTTCTTCCGATTCGACCCTCGTCAAGAGGTTCAAATAAAGCCCCTGGTTCGTGCCGGGGGCTTTATTTCATCTCTGGCCAAACTAACCATGCGTTTAGCGAGCGAGTGAAGTTTTACAGAATTACAAAACTCTGGCTTCAGTTATATACAGACGCCGTATTTGAGGTGAGCTCTGATGCTCGGCACCAGAGCTCACTGGTTCTACCTGATCTTGATGATGGCTTCGATAATCAAAATGACTACCTTCACCAACGTCAGAACCAGAACAACAATATGAGCTTTACTCATCAGTTGTCCTTCCGTAGGGCATGGACCAAGGGAAGGGTCGAACCGGAAGCGCATAACTATTTCTAATTACAAATAGATATGACATACTCAAAACGTTGAACGTTTCGGAGTTTTGCTTCCGATTCGACCCTCGTCAAGAGGTTCAAATAAAGCCCCTGGTTGCTGCCGGGGGCTTTATTTCATCTCTGGCCAAACTAACCATGCGTTTAGCGAGCGAATG
>JBEDLY010000065.1:0-5411 GCA_041171365.1 Actinomycetota bacterium
TCTAGCAACAAAGCACTAAGGGCCTCTAGCTCAGTTGGTTAGAGCAACGGACTTTTAATCCGTGGGTCGTCGGTTCGATCCCGACGGGGCCTACCAGTACTGAAACCCTCGCGACTATGAAGTTGCGGGGGTTTCAGCTTTCTGCCTATAGGTATAGGTCAAGTCTTGAAGTAATCAACTTCTTAAGAGAACTGACACTGCCTTTGAGAGCTTTTAGGTCTGTTGCATCTAAGAACATAGAAATTGACTGATCTGGATACTCCAGCAGCACACAGGGCTCTCGGCCTTCTGAAGCCTTAAGTTCACGCTCATTACGTTCATTTAAGTGAATCATTCGCATCTGGATTCCGTGCTCAGCAAGCATGTGTTGCTCTAGGGCCTTGTATGACTTCTTCTTCTTAACCGGAGAGTGAGTAATGTCGCAAAGACTGCAACTTCTAACACCAACTAAGTGCCCGAAGAAGTAAGTTAGCTCGCCAACTAATCCCCCGTCAGCCTTGTAGATACCAATCAGTGTGCCACGGATGTCTGTCATAGTCTCTCAATCACACAATCGCTTAGTTGTCTTTATAGTTGTCAGTCTAGAACAACCAGCAAGACCCTCTTCCCTAGCCAAAACCATCTCATCACGTCGGTAAGAGCGCCTTCGCTTGGCTCAATGAATCTAGGCATACTATGGACCCCTTATGCCTAAAAGAGATGTGGTTCGACGTGACCTGAATCAGCCACACCCTGAGAGGCTGAATGAGTCGAACCCCTACTTCGAACAGATCATGTTTGAGCACAATAAGTCATTAGAGCAAGGCGAGCCTGGCTATGTTGACCCAGAAACCGGGTTCTTTGTATTCAACGCCAAATCCCTGGTTGAACAAGGCAAGTGCTGTGCCAACATCTGTAGGCATTGCCCATACAAACGCTGAGAGGGCCAAAAACCCTAAAATAATACGATTTATTACGGGTATTTTGGCTGGATATTGCCTGCAGTATTCTTTTGCGATAGCCTTGCCTCTAGAGCGGACCCGACCCCAGGAGTGAACGAAATGACACCTATGCGAGCATCACACTTCGCGTCATTTTCCGAGGGAATGTCAATGATGTCTATGGGGCGAATGCGATAAACACTTAGCTCTACGTCCTAGGCTCCATAGCTTCAGACGGTGAACTAAGTGGCGAGGAATAAGCCTCGTAAAATCTCGACTCAACTAAATCATTCAGACATCAAAAGGTGGTTTCAAGTGGCTATACATGAGCCAGTACAGACAGGTAAGCTGGGCGTTTCCCCTGCCTCCGTCACGATCTCTGAGGTCAACAAACACTTTGGTAAAGGACTCAAGAGAGTTGATGTTCTTAGGGACATAAATCTTGATATTCACGCTGGAGAGGTTTTAGTTCTTCTCGGTCCATCAGGTTGCGGTAAGTCAACTCTTCTTCGACTAATCGCTGGACTGGATAGCCCAAGCGAAGGAAAAGTTGAAGTTGACGGCGTAGAAGTTTCTGGAGTTGATGTTCGCTGCGGTTTCGTCTTCCAGGAACCAAGACTGCTTCCTTGGCTTAACCTCAAAGACAATGTAGCAATTGGTGCTCGTGGTAAACGAAGCCAAGAAGAAATTGTGGACTTGCTAGCGAGTGTAGGCCTCACCGGATTCGAGAAGCATCTTCCTAAACAAGTTTCCGGCGGTATGGCCCAAAGAACAGCTCTTGCTCGCGGTCTAGCTGGCTACCCAGGAGTTCTTCTTCTAGATGAACCTTTCGCTGCTCTCGATGCACTAACAAGACTGTTGATGCAAGATTTGCTCCTTGAAGTTGTTGGAAATACCGGTGCAACAGTTGTGCTGGTAACGCATGACATCGATGAAGCTCTTCACTTGGCAGACAGAATAGTTGTCCTTGCTGAGAGAGGACGCGGCATTGACGAGATAGTCAGAGTAAACCACCCTAAACCAAGAGATAGATCCCATCCAGGACTCGCGCCTCTTAGAACTGAACTGCTATCCAAGTTCGGAATCCATCCTTAGATTTACAACCCCTTTAACCCAAACCTACAAAGAAAGAGATACAAACATGTCCCAACGTAAAAACCTAGCTCGACTGAGAACTGGAATTGCAGCATTAGCTATTTCAGTCCTCGCACTCACTGGCTGTTCAAGTGGCGAGTCAGCTAAACCAACTGACCAGACACCAACCGAAGTTCTTAGAATTGACTATTCATACTGGAACCCGTTGAGCTTGGTAATTCGTGACCAGGGCTGGCTTGAAGAAGAGCTTGCATCAAAGGGCTACTCAGTTGAGTGGATCATCTCTGCTGGCTCAAACGTTGCTTTGGAGAACCTAAACGCTGAGGCAATCGATATTGGCTCATCAGCTGGAGCGGCTGCGTTTGCAGCTCGTGCCAATGGTGTAGCTATCAACACCGTAGGTGTGTTCTCTCAGCCAAACTGGGCAACTCTAGTTGTAGGCAAGGACAGCACAATTACTAGCGTTCTAGAACTCAAGGGAAAGAAAATCGCAGCAACTAGCGGTACAGACCCTTATTTCTTCCTTCTTCAGTCCCTTGCAGAAGTTGGACTGTCTGCCTCAGACGTTGAAATTGTGAACCTACCTCACGCTGACGGGCAGAAGGCTCTGGAAGGAAAAGATGTTGATGCATGGGCCGGTCTAGACCCTCTAACAGCAACAAGCGAGCTTGTTGCTGGATCTAAGATCATTTACTCAAACCCAGCATTCAACTCATGGGGTGTTCTAAACGCTACCTCCAAGTTCCTGACTGCAAAGCCAGAAATTGTTGAAGTTGTTTTGACCCAGTACGAAAGAGCAAGAGACTGGATTCTTGCAAACCAAGATGGTGCAGTTGAAATCTTGGCTCGCGAAGCGACTCTAGACCCATCTGTTGCTAGAAAAGTTCTAGTCGAGAGAACAAACATCGATGTTTCAATCATTCCTGGTGAAACTCAGTTGGCTGTTTTCCGAATTGTTGCGCCGATTCTGGTCGCTGAAGGTCGTGTTAAGTCTCAAGAGGCTGCCGATGACGCATTGGCAACTCTAATTGACAGCACTATTGCAAAGAAGATTGGCTAAGTAATTGTCCGAGTTTAGGGTAGAGCAACAAAACACCAAGCAGCAGAGGCAGTCGAAGCTTCTTAAGAAGCTTCGACAGGTAGCCATCGGCGCTTTGTTGCCTATCCTGATCTTGGCTTTATGGCAGACTCTCAGCACAAACGGGAGCTTCTCCATTAGCCAGCTTCCTCCCCCTGCCGAAGTTGTTGCTGGAGCCCTAGGTTTCATTGAGCGAGGAACTCTTTGGGAGCACATGTCCATAAGCATTCAGCGAGTGTTCACAGGATTCGCTCTGGGTGCAATCTTGGGTATTACTCTTGGTTCGGCAGTAGGGCTTTCAAAAACCGTTTCACAGTTGTTGCAACCAACCATTGGTGCATTACGTGCGGTTCCTTCTCTCGCATGGGTTCCACTTCTTCTAATTTGGATGGGAATCTATGAGGAGCCGAAAATCACACTTGTGGCTATCGGAGCATTCTTCCCAGTGTTTACCACCGTTGCCTCGGGCTTGGCGGCAGTTGACCGAAACCTCATCGAGGTCGGCCGAACCTACGGACTTAGAGGGGTGAAGTTGGTTGCCAAAGTTTTGCTTCCAGCTGCCTCACCAGTGATTTTCTCGGGTCTTAGACTTGGACTAGCTCAGGCCTGGCTGTTTCTGGTTGCAGCTGAACTAATTGCAAGCTCAATGGGTTTGGGATTCTTGCTGCTAGACAGTCAAAATACAGCCAGAACCGACATCCTGTTCATGGCAATTATTCTCTTAGCTCTTCTAGGAAAGCTAAGCGACATCATCATTGTCACCATCGAAAAACGCGCTCTGCGCTGGATCTAACACAAGAATATAGGAGCACTGAATGTCTGAGCATAAATTCGGTTTCAAAACTAGAGCACTTCATGCGGGTAACGTACCGGACCCTGTTTATGGGGCAAGGGCTGTGCCTATTTATCAAACCACCTCATTCGTTTTCGAAGACACCAAAGATGCAGCCAATCTTTTCGCTTTAGAGAAGTACGGCAACATTTACTCTCGAATTGGAAATCCAACTGTCGCTGCATTCGAAGAAAGAGTTGCCAGCCTCGAAGGTGGAATTGGTGCTGTTGCCACTGCAAGCGGCCAGTCTGCCGAGTTCATTACATTCGTAGCCCTTTGTGCAGCTGGAGACCACATTGTGAGTTCTTCTCGACTCTACGGTGGAACTGTAACGCAGATCACTGTCACTCTAAAGAGATTTGGTATTGAAAGCACATTCGTGGACTCTTCAGACCCGAAAGACTTTGAAGCAGCGATTCGTCCAAATACAAAACTAATTTTCACAGAAAGCATTGCTAACCCATCGACAGCAATTGCTGATCTAGAAGGTCTTGCGGAGGTTGCCCACCGCAACGGTATCCCGTTAGTTGTGGATTCCACCACTGCTTCTCCTTATCTAGTCAGGCCAATCGAGCACGGAGCTGACATAGTTATTCACTCGGCTACTAAGTTCCTAGGTGGTCACGGCACCACACTCGGAGGAGTAGTTGTTGATGCAGGAACAGTTGTTGTGGTGGTTGGTACTGCAACGGTTGTCGAAGGTAACGAACTAGCAAGCACTTCATTTCGTTGCACCACTTCGGCAGTTTCCGATACAAATTTCACGTCTATTACATAGTTTGGGTTTGCCACATCACGCTCTACAGCGGGAGGCAGTTGGTCTTTCACTGTCACCACTTCTAGTTGCGCGGGTAAAACAGACTTGGTGGTATTCAAATTGAATGCCTCAACCGAAGGACGTATCGATGTACTTCCGTTAGCTGAAATCTCGGTTACTTGCACTTCGTCGCTGCTGCTACGAGTGGTAACTACGATTGCTGCTCCGCTTGTGCCTTGGGCAACTTGCACGAGAGCCTGTGGCGTTGCCTCCGAGGCCGTGACCGACGCCGACTGACCCTGCTCGTTAGAAACCGTTGCCGTTATCTGGCCTTGCGAAATTGAAACGTTAGATGCGCCACCCGATGCAGACACCACAACATCGGCCGATGCAACCGTAACGGTGGTATCGGTACCAGTGGTTGCAATGGTCTGATCGGCAACTGTTACCACAACTGGATCGGTGCCCGCATTTGTTACCTGGCTAATCGACAACGGCTGAACGATAAAGGCCGAGCCAACCGAATCGAGATTGACCGTGAAATTCTGATTGCTATTGAGCATGACCACGAAGTCTCGAACATTATTGGTGGACTGTGGCGAAATATTTGCGCCATTGATTACAGGGCGCACTTGCACGACCCCATCGCCTGATGCACTTGACTGGTCGTAATCAACCCCGTCAGATGTCACTGACCATTGGTTGTCAGCCGCGCGAATAACGATGAAT